>JBHNNM010000047.1:0-12169 GCA_048563625.1 Gammaproteobacteria bacterium
TTAGCGCCTTTATACCTGTTGAAGTCAAGCCCATAATTCTTGCCCGTATTTTTACAAGTTTTCTATTGCTGGTACTCGTTTTTTATAAAAAATCTGTTTTACAGGTTTTTGATTTTTATAAAAAAACCCTCAAAATTGGTACTCTGTATTTTAAAAATTCAGCCAGACCAGCAATTAGAGTACCACTTTTTCTTAAATTTGATTGTATTCCCTTGAACTTAGTTATACAAGAAATGTATATATTTTAATAACTTATTAGTGGTTTTTGACTTGATAAAACTGGGTAAAACTCTGACTTATTTTCCAATACAAAAACTGGTAAAAATTCTTCCCAGTAAGTCATCCGAAGTAAATTCTCCGGTAATTTCAGATAAGGCATTCTGGGCGAGACGGAGTTCTTCGGCCAGCAGTTCACCAGCTGAATATTCCTGTAACTGCTGCAGTCCGTTTTCTACATTATGGATGGCTTTCTGTATGGCTTCCAGGTGTCTGCGTCTAGCCATAAAGGTTCCTTCTCCGGTACTTTGATAACCCATGCATTGTTTTAAATGGTCTTTTAATAATTCAATACCGGCATTTTGTTTTGCAGAAAGGTAAATTTCTGTTTGATGTTCAGAGTGATTGATTGAAGGTATTTTGTCTTCCAGATCGATTTTATTATGAATTATAGTAATATCTATGGATTCTGGAAACTGAGCCATTAGCTGTTCATTGACTATCTGCTGCTGCGGATCATCAATACAGGATTCATCCACAACCATTAGAATTTGATCGGCGTTTTCTATCACATCCCAGGCGCGTTTTATACCGATTTTTTCTACTTCACAATCACTTTCCCTTAAACCGGCTGTATCAATAATATGCAGCGGCATACCGTCAATATTAATTTCTTCTTTTAATACATCACGGGTGGTACCGGCAATATCCGTCACAATAGCAGACTCTTTACCGGACAGCGCATTAAGCAGGCTGGACTTGCCGGCATTAGGCTGTCCGGCAATAGCTACAGTCATCCCTTCGCGAATTAAACTGCCCTGTTGTGCTTTTTTTAAAATAGCATTCAGATCCGTTAATATATTCTGGGTATCTTTTTCTACCTTACCATCTGATAAAAAATCAATTTCTTCTTCCGGAAAATCAATGGCCGCTTCAACATAAATACGCAACTGGATTAAAGCTTCAACCTGTTCATGAATTAACTGGGAAAATTCGCCCTGCAGGGAACGCAGTGCAGAACGGGCCGCCTGTTCACTGCTGGCTTCAATGAGATCCGCAATGGCTTCCGCCTGGGCCAGATCCAGTTTGTCATTTAGAAAAGCCCGTTCACTAAATTCCCCTGGTTTGGCCGGTTCTGCTCCTAGGGCAAACACTTCCTGCAATAACATATCCATGACTACAGGGCCGCCATGTCCCTGTAATTCAACCACATCTTCACCGGTAAAGGAATTGGGCCCGGGAAAATACAGAACAATACCGGAATCTATAATCTGTTCGTTTTGACTATAAAAAGGCAGGTAATGGGCAAATCGTGGTTTTGGAGTCTGTTTAATGATGTGTTCGGCAATATTTAAAGACCGGGGGCCGGACAGTCTGATAATACCCACGCCCCCTCGACCGGGGGCGGTGGCTAATGCGGCAATAGTACTAATAGAATGATCAGGCATTCTCTATTTTTTTAGTAATATACCATTGCTGGCTAATGGACAGCAGGTTATTGACTACCCAGTATAACACCAGGCCCGATGGGAAGAAGGCAAAGAATACCGTATAGATAAACGGTAGTGCCATCATAACCTTGGCCTGTACCGGATCCATAGGTGCAGGATTCAGCTTTTGCTGTACAAACATGGAAACACCCATAATCAATGGCAATACATAATAAGGGTCCGGTGCAGACAGGTTATTAATCCACAATGCAAAATCGGCCTGGCGCATTTCTACACTTTCCAGTAATACCCAGTATAGTGAAATAAAGACCGGAATCTGTAGTATTACTGGTAAACAACCACCTAATGGATTAATTTTTTCTCTTTTATACAGATCCATCATGGCTTTATTTTTTTCACCAGGATTATCCTTGTACTGTTCCTGGATGGCTTTTAATCTTGGAGCTACTTTCCTCATATGCGCCATGGATTTATATGAATGTTCCGATAATTTATAGAACATTCCTTTAATTACCATGGTTAACAGGATAATAGACACACCCCAGTTACCTACAACCCCCTGGATAAGGGTCAGCAGCCAGAAAATGGGATGGGCAATAACAGACAAGAAGCCATAATCAACAGTGGAGTCCAGTCCTTCGGTCAGATTGTTAATATGTTCCTGCAGTTTGGGGCCAATAAACAGAGTATCGCTTAATACCAGCTGCTGTTTTGGTTCTACCAGTTTTTCTGAAGTGATAGTACCGATAATATAACGGGGGTTAGCCGTGTTTTTATTAGTAACCCGGGAATAATAATTTTCTCTGCTGTCTTTAGGCGGGATCCAGACCGACATAAAATAATGTTGGATAAAGGATACCCAGCCGCCGGTATTCTGCATGGAAAAATTCTGTTCCAGCATTTCCTTAAAATCAATTTTTTCAAAACCGTCACCTTCTTTGGACACCATAGCGCCGGTATAGGTATGAATGAATTTACTTTGATTCTTATCTTCAACTTCAGTTCTTTGGAACTGACGATACAGATAACCTTTCCAGGCAAGATCACTATTATTGGTAATAGTATGATCGACTTTTATTTCATATTTACCCGGGAAGAAAGTATAGGTTTTAGTGAGTGTGAATTTACCATCGGCTGAAGTCCAGCTTAAAGGCACTTTCAGTTCATTATTGGCACCCAGTTCATAATTCAGTTTCTGGGCAGTAAATTTTACTTTATGATCCGGTGCATAATTGCCTTTACTGGCGGCCAGCAGACCTGTTTGACTGACGTAGTACAAACCGGATTTATCATTCATTAATACAACAGGACTGGGATCGGTATTTACGTCTACCGGGTATTGCAGTAAAGCTACACGATGCATATCACCGCCGATGGTATCTATTTCAATATCAAAAACATCGGTTGTTACTTTAACCCGCTGACCGCTGAGAATTTTCTGTTCAGGTTCAGGTGCTGCCGCAGTCTGTTCACTGGAATCTGAACTGACAGGTGCTGAAGGCAAATCACTATTATCCTTTGTCTGTTCATTAGATTCAGGAATTAATGCGGCTGTTTTATCCTGGTTCTGACCCTGTTTCTGGGTTTGAATTTGTTGCGGTGGCGGATTTACCTGTAATTGCCAGGACTGCCACAGGGACATAGAAACCAGCATAAATGCAGCAAATAAAATTAAACGTTGTGTATCCATGGTATGACTTTTTTAATCACTAATTTTTAAATGGTTTAAAATATTATTAAATCTTGTTTTGATTTTACCGTTCTGACTTTCTTCTGTTTTAACAAACTATTATCATGACTTATCGGTTTTCTGTTTCAACATGTCTTCTTTTTCTGGTACAGGATCCAGACCACCGTGATGAAAGGGATGACATCTTAAAAAACGTTTTAATCCCATCCAGCTGCCTTTTAAAACCCCAAAACGTTCAATCGCTGTATGGGTATAACAGGAACAACTGGGTAAATAACGGCAATTATTACCCAATATCGGACTGATCAGGTATTGATAGCCCTTTAATATCGCCAGTGTAACTTTCTGGAAAATAGTCATGTCAGATAATACTCATATAAACTATTCATCTGAATACCTGGCCCACAAAGCGTTCTTATACAGTTTGAAGTCAAGAAACAGATTCTACCAGATACAGACTCATATGGCTTTATAAGATTTCATTAATTTGCCTGAAATAAGAGCTGAAAATTAAATTAATTTTTACCAGACTTATTTGATTTACCCGCTTTTCTATCCGTATTAGTCAGCTTTTTTCTTAAATAATTCAATTGCTTGGATATAGACTGGGTAATTACCTGATTATTCATTTTATCAATACCGGGTCGCACCAGTAAGACATAATCCGCACAGGCAATTTTATACTGATTTAAGCGGAAAAATTCCCTGGCCAGGCGTTTTATCCGGTTTCTCTGAACTGCAGTCTTAACCGATTTTTTAGCAACGGCCAGTCCAAGGCGCGGGTTAACTGTATCAGGATTATATTTGGCTAAAATCGTAATTAATTTATCTGAGGAACGAAGCGGTTGGTTAAAAACGAACGTATAATCTGAAGGAAGGGGCAGCCTGTGCTTACAGGTGAACTTGTTTCCAGTAACCATTTTTTTCAGGCATTCTCATGATCAGGTGTTATAACCAGCTGCTGTAAGACAGAAAATCAATGTAATTTGACTAAAATTTCTAATAAAGATTAGTTTCTACAGCTTGATTGGGCCAGAATGTATCCTGATGATTTAGCGACTGGGACTGGGTATCACAGGTTTTTAAGTAAATTATATTTAAAAACCTGTGAAGCAGAGGACAAAATTATACAGCTAACTTATGACGGCCTTTAGCACGACGTGCATTTAAAACTTTACGACCTGCCTTGGTAGCCATACGGGCACGAAAACCGTGAGTACGCTTACGCTTCAGGTTACTTGGTTGGAATGTTCTTTTCATAGCTATTTACCCGAGTATCACTCTTTAAAAAATTATCAAAAACAACCCATAAGGTTCTTTTGTGAGACCGTTATTATACGGTCTTTACATATTATTAGTCAATAATTAAATACTTTAAATATTATATCTACTTCAGAGCTGGAGTATACTATGGTTAAAATATCCTATTATTCATGTGGTTATTATATAAATTAGTAAATACTTAATTATTCCATGAATTTTTAATAATTCCTGATAAACAATTTCTATATAAAAATTAGACATTTATTAAGTTCTTATTTTCTTTCTTTTATGCTGTAATACGAAACAGGGAGTTTTAATAATATAGATTATATATATTTATTTATTTTATTATTAGGCATGCTATTTTCTGTTAACAAGCATTTAAATACTTTCTGAAACAGCAACTTAATTACTTTTAAACTACACAGACAAGCTGTGTTATGCCTGTGGGTAAAATGTGGATGTTTTTGAGATTTATATAATGTGATGACTTATAAACATTTTATGTCCAGGTTTTAGAGTGTTTACTCACCGACTTATCCACAGGATAATTCTAAATTATTTTTGTATTTTTGTGTGTTTTTTTGCTTTATAATTGTAAAAAAACCATAGATTTTTTTGTTTTTTCTTAAACCGGTTAATTTATGAACTTTAATATTTGGGATAAGTGTCTGCAGACTTTAGAGAAGGAAATTCCTGCCCAGGAGTATAAAATCTGGGTATTGCCTCTGCAGGCTAAACTGGTATCTGAAACAAAATTGGTGCTTTTTGCGCCAAATAAATTCGTCATTGATTTTGTAAAAAGAAAGTTTCTTGCCGATATTTCTAAAATAATTTCTAAATTATCAGATAATTTAATCACCGTCGAACTGCAGATGGGTACTAATAAAAAATCAGCTGTCAGTGAGACTAAAAGTACCCAGGCAAAGAAAACATCCTCTGCTGACCGAACCGAACAAAACCAGTCTGATGGTTCCTTTACCAGCGTTATAAATCATACGGTAAAAGCCAGTGGAGTTTCCTCTGCAACCCAAGCTAATATTAAAAAATACCAGTCTGCCCTGAACAAGGAAATGTCCTTTGATAATTTTGTTGAAGGTAAATGTAATATGTTGGCCAGGGCAGCCGCTTTGCAGATTGTAGAGACAATTAATGAAGGCGGCAGTAATAATAACTACAATCCTTTTCTAATTTATGGCGGTGTGGGTCTGGGTAAAACTCATCTTATCCACGCCCTTGGCAATACTATTATGGCCGAGAATCCTTCGTCAAGGGTAATTTATCTTCACTCTGAACGCTTTGTACAGGAAATGATCACTTCCCTGCAGAACAAAACTATTGATCAGTTTAAAAACTTTTATCGTTCAGTAGATGTTTTACTGATTGATGATATTCAGTTTTTTGCCGGTAAGGAAAGAACCCAGGAAGAGTTCTTCCATACTTTTAATGCTTTATTAGAAGGTCAGAAACAGATCATTATGACCTGTGATACTTTTCCAAAAGAAGTGTCGGGTCTTGAAGACAGGCTTAAGTCGCGTTTTGGTTGGGGGCTTACGGTTGCCATCGACCTGCCAGATACTGAAACCCGGGTAGCCATTCTTATATCGAAAGCGGCTCAGGCAGGAATTGATTTACCCCAGGACGTTGCCTTTTTTATTGGCCAGTGTATCCGTTCTAATATTCGAGAACTTGAAGGTGCATTAAGAAGGGTTATTGCTACAGCTCGTTTTCAGGGTCAGAAGATCAGTGTTGAGTTTGCTAAGTTAGCCCTGCATGATTTAATTATTTTACAGGATAAGCAGGTTTCTATAGAAAACATACAGAAAACTGTGGCTGAATACTATAAAATAAGAGTAGCTGATCTACAATCCAAGCGACGTACTCGTTCTGTAGCCAGACCCAGGCAAATTGCCATGGCTCTGGCCAAGAGTTTAACCAGTCATAGTCTGCCTGAAATTGGATATGCTTTTGGTGGACGTGACCATACAACGGTATTGTATGCCTGCAGAAAAATAGAAGAATTAAGAAGTGAAGAAGTTATTGTAGAAGAAGATTATACAAATCTACACAGACAGCTGACTTCATAATGTATTATATAAATAGTGTTTGTTTTAGGGATAAACCAGAATGAATTTTTCAATTGCAATTGATAACTTACTACCGGCCATACAATCGGTTATCGGTGTTGTGGAAAAACGTCAGACTATGCCGATATTATCTAATATTCTGGTAAATATCAGTGATGGTACTTTTAAAATTACAGGTACTGATCTGGAAGTCGAAACAAGCACTTCTTTCCCTATTGAGGATAAATCAGTTACTCTGGATTTTACGGTACCGGCAAAAAAATTATTTGATATCTGTAAGAACTTGGACAGTGGTATCGATTTAAACTTTGAATTAAAAGAAAATAAACTGGTTCTAAAAGCCAAAAAAAGTCGTTTTATGCTTGCTATACTGGCAGCAGAAAATTTTCCAAATTTAGATCCCATGACCTCGACTTCCGAAATGAGCATATCTCAACGGGATTTAAAACAGCTTATTGATGCAACTCAGTTTTCTATGGCCAACCAGGATGTGCGTTATTATCTTAATGGTCTGTTATTTGAATTTTATAACAATGAACTGAGAACGGTTGCTACTGATGGACATCGCCTGGCTTATAGTGCTTTAGAGTGTCTGACAAATTTAATTAATATACCCAAAAACACTACCATACAGCTTATTATTCCCCGTAAGGCTATCACCGAACTTAATCGATTACTGTCAGATACTGAACAGTTAATTCGTTTGTCCATATCATCCAGTCAAATGCATATTGGTTTTGAAAAACTGGATTTTACCACTAAGTTAATCGATGGTCGGTTTCCAGATTACCAGAGAGTTATCCCAGCCACTGAACTGTGTACAAAAAATATCATTGTTGATCGGCAGATGTTTAAGCAGTCCCTGGCAAGGATTGCAGTTTTATCTACTGAGAAATATAAAGCGGCCAGGCTGGAATTTTCCGTGGATAATCTAATTGCAGTTGTGCATAATCCTGAACAGGAAGAAGCAGAAGAACATATCCCAGTTGATTATAAAGGTGATGAATTTACTATTGGTTTTAATGTTGATTATCTGGTTGATGCTCTAAATGCCATTCATTCTGATCAGGTAAGTTTAAGTTTAACCGATGCCAATAGCAGCTGTTTAATT
Organism: Gammaproteobacteria bacterium; assembly: GCA_048563625.1. Classification (GTDB taxonomy): domain Bacteria; phylum Pseudomonadota; class Gammaproteobacteria; order GRL18; family GRL18; genus JANELJ01. The sequence goes on from JBHNNM010000047.1 coordinate 7,819, forward strand.
CAGTGTTTAAATAATGATACGGCTAAATACTACGTAGTTATGCCTATGAGGCTGTAATTTTTTATGCCTCTTGATCAATTGCGTATCTACAACGCAAGAAATTTAAAAGAATATAATCTGCAACTCTACCCTTCTTTTAATATTTTTTTCGGTTCAAATGGTGCAGGTAAAACTACCATACTTGAATCCATTTATTTACTTTTACGTTCCAGAACTTTTAGAAGTTCAAAGTATAAAACTTTTATTAATGAAAACTCATCTGATTGTACCGTTTTTTCAAAGTTCACTGCTTTAAATGGTAATGATTTTACGCTTGCAATATCCCGTTCAAAAGATTTTGTACAACCCACTTTAAAATTAAACTCTACTAAAATTTACTCTATTTCAACTATCAGTCAATTAGTTCTTCTTGGTCTCATTACACCTGAAAGTTTCAATCTTCTTGAATCAGGGTCTTCCATTAGAAGAAAATTTATTGACTGGGGTGTGTTCCACGTGGAACCAGACTTTATTTAACAATGGCGTGATTATAAAAAAGTGTTAAGTAATAGAAATAATTTATTGAGGCAGTTAGTAATAAAACATCCTAATACTGGGAATGTATCAGATAAAGAAAAACAGACAATTAATTGCTGGGATCCAGAATTAGTAAAATTAAACAATATACTCAGTCAATATAGAAAAAAACAGATAAAGAATATTGAGCCTATATTTAGAAATATCATTTCAAGATTCTCGGATGACTTATCTGAAAATATAAATCTGGATTTTTACCAGGGATGGACAAGAGATGTTGATTATAGTGAATATCTGGTTAATAAGTTTGAAGAAGATTTGAATGCCTCTAATACTCGATTTGGCACTCATAGAAGTGAGTTAAAAATTTTGTACAGAAGACAACTGGCGAGGGATGTACTTTCAAGAGGTCAGAAAAAAATAGTCATTCTTTGTTTAATACTGTCACAATTTATATATCTATCAAATATTGAAGAAACTACAGAACATAAAATCCTACTCCTGGATGATATTGATAGTGAATTAGATGAAAGGAATTTAAAATTATTTACCGAGATTTTGTCTGAAATAGATTGTCAAATAATGATAACAACAACGAATGAAAACAAGTTCGAGGTTTTTAGCAAACTAGAAAATTCTGGTATGTTCCACGTGAAACAATAAAGTATTAAATAAAAGAAAATTGTTCCACGTGGAACAGATAATAAGTCTGTGGATAAGTTGTCAGTAAACTGTGATTAAGAGATAGTAACTGTTTAGTGTTATCTTACTTAATTGTGCCAGATTGCAGAAATCTACAGTACCTGGATCTGGATAGTTACAAAATATTTAAAAAAACTTTATCATGCTGAATAACTGAAGGAAAAGAAACCTTAGGGAATGGCTATAGATCGAGTATAATAGATTAGCATGAACTGTTAGCGTGTATTTCAATGAAATTTATACGCCAGATGAAAGAAGAGGATGGAGAAATAATGAGCGAAGAGAAAACCTACGATTCTTCGAATATTAAAGTTTTAAAAGGTCTGGATGCTGTAAGAAAACGACCTGGAATGTATATCGGTGATACGGATGATGGTACCGGATTGCATCATATGGTTTTTGAAGTCGTTGATAACTCAATTGATGAAGCTCTGGCTGGTTATTGTAGCTCTGTAGATGTAATTATTCATAGTGATGGAGGTGTTAGTGTAAGGGATGATGGACGAGGAATTCCTGTTGATATGCACGAAGAAGAAGGTCGTTCAGCTGCAGAAGTTATTATGACGGTACTGCATGCCGGCGGTAAATTCGATGATAACTCATATAAAGTTTCAGGTGGTTTACATGGTGTAGGTATATCGGTTGTTAATGCCTTATCTGAAACAGTCCGACTCACCATTCGCAGGAATGGTAAAAAGTATCAGCAAGAATATTCTATGGGTGAACCCCTTACAGAATTAAAAGAAGTCGGAGAAACGGATCAAACCGGTACAGAAATATATTTCTTACCCAGTAAGGAAATTTTCAGTGATGTAGAATACCATTATGATATTCTGGCCAAGCGTCTACGTGAGCTGTCCTTTCTGAATTCAGGTGTGTGTATAAACCTGAAAGATGAAAGAGAAGTTGATAAAAGTAACCGGTTTGAATATGTCGGTGGTATTAAAGCTTTTGTTGAGCATTTAAATAAAAATAAAACCACTTTGCATAGTAATATTGTTTATTTCACAAATGTTAAGGATGATATTTCTGTTGAAGTGGCTCTGCAATGGAATGATACCTACCAGGAAAATATTTTTTGTTATACCAATAATATCCCACAAAGAGACGGTGGAACCCATCTTGCCGGTTTTAGATCCGCACTGACACGTACTTTAAATCAATATATTGAACAGAGCGGTATTGCAAAAAAAGCCAAGGTGTCTACAACCGGGGATGATGCCCGGGAAGGACTGACTGCTGTGCTTTCAGTTAAGGTTCCTGATCCAAAATTCTCTTCGCAGACTAAAGATAAACTGGTTTCATCAGAAGTTAAAAGTGCTGTGGAATCTGTTATGGCAGAGAAACTCAGTGAGTTTCTGGCTGAAAAACCTTCTGATTCCAAAGCCATTGCCTCAAAAATAATTGATGCAGCAAGAGCCAGAAATGCGGCAAGAAAAGCCAGAGAGATGACACGTAGAAAAGGTGCTCTGGATATTGCCGGTTTACCCGGAAAACTGGCCGATTGTCAGGAAAAAGATCCAGCCCTGTCAGAACTGTTTCTGGTGGAAGGGGATTCTGCTGGCGGTTCAGCCAAGCAGGGCAGAGACAGAAAAACCCAGGCTATATTGCCATTAAAAGGTAAAATTCTGAATGTAGAAAAAGCCCGCTTTGACAAAATGTTGTCATCAGCAGAGGTAGGTACACTGATCACAGCCATGGGTACGGGCATTGGCGGCAAGGATGAATTTAATTTAGAAAAACTGCGTTATCATCGAATTATTATTATGACCGATGCGGATGTTGATGGTTCTCATATCAGAACCCTGCTGTTGACCTTTTTCTACAGACAGATGCCGGAACTGATTGAACATGGTTATATCTATATTGCTCAGCCTCCTCTGTATAAAATCAAAAAGGGCAAGCAGGAAAAATATGTTAAAGATGATGCAGAGTTAAATGATTATCTGCTTCAGGTTGCTCTGGATAAGGCTGCACTCTACCCTGCTGAGGGTGTTCCACCGATTAAAGGAACTGCCCTGGAAGATTTGAGCAAAAAATATCTGGCTGTTAATGCCATTAAGGATCGTCTGGCCAGTCGTTATAACGAGCGCTTTCTGGATACTTTAATGAAAATGCCTCATATCAGAAATGAGGATTTACAGGATAAAGAAAAAATCCAGCAGTGGACAGCTGATTTACATGACAAACTTAACCAGGTTGACAGTTTTTCTATTGCCTACGAAATTGAAGTAGCACCAAAAAACGAAGATGACTTTGATATTCGGTTTAATGAGGTTCGTCATGGGGTTAAACACGAATATATGATCTCCTCAGATTTTTTCCGTTCAGGTGAATACAGAACATTAATGGATTTCTCTGAACAACTTGAAGGCCTGTTAACACCGGGTGAAGCCATAGTAGAGCGAGGAGAAAAACGTAAACAGGTTGACACATTTGAAGAAGCATATAAATGGCTCATTAATGAATCCAAACGTGGTCAACATATACAGCGCTATAAAGGTCTGGGTGAAATGAATCCGGAACAGTTATGGGAAACTACCCTGGATGCCAATGTGCGTCGTCTGTTACAGGTAAGAATTGAAGACGCTGTAGCAGCGGATGAAATCTTTACCACATTAATGGGTGATCATGTAGAACCAAGAAGAAACTTTATAGAAAACAATGCTTTATCTGTAACAAATATTGATATTTGAACTATAATCTTAGCCCAGCATCCAATGGGTAGTGGGCCAAGTTTTAATAAATCAACCTGATTAAGATTTCTACAATTATAAGAAAAACAAAAATTTAAGCTGTTGGTTTATCTTTAATTAAGGCAAAAAAGCTATAATAAGCTTTATATGGTCAGTATTAGTCAGTAATAATAAGCCAGTTAATTAATAAGAGAGTTATAACAGCATGAAAAACATAATTTCTCTGATTGTTGTACTTGTTATCAGTTTAAGCGGACAGTCAGTAATAGCCCGTTCTCTTAATACACTTTCTTACCAGTCCGATCCTAGCCTTTGAGATCATACCCGAATAAAATCACAAGGAGAAATTCAGCGTTTAAGGTTCTCCCCTTCTTTGGAGAATAGTCACTATAAACAAACTCAATTAAAAGAGTACCTGATTTTTACAGAATATCTGG
>JBHNNM010000048.1:0-1421 GCA_048563625.1 Gammaproteobacteria bacterium
CAACATTTCCTTATAAATCAATACACTATGATTTGTTCAGGGCGGACTAAATAACTGTTTAGCCAGCATATTGGTACCACTGCCCGGCTCACCAATAGCAATTTTAAGCCCGGCAAAATCATTCAGTCGTTTTAACTGTAAGTCCTTTCGATAAAAAATAGTAACCGGTTCATAATACAGACTGCCCAGAAACAGTAACTCTGACTTTTCATCGGCAAAAGCTGTACCTCCCTGAACCATGGCAATATCAGCCGTACCTTTTAGCAGTCGCTCAATATTTTCCCTGGAACCCGTGGATTCCAGTATTTTTAATTCTATATCCTCTTTAGCCAGTTCCTCACGGTATTTTTGAGCAAAGGCATAATAGGCTCCATGAGGATTGCCGGCAGAAATGGTAATGGTTCTGGGTGGTGCCGGGGATACAAACTGCCAGGCTCCCCAGAAACCCAAATAAATAATCGCCGGGACAGGTAGGGTCAGTAATAATAATTCTTTATATGAGGGCTTACGTTTGTGTTCTGTCATATTTTTGGATCTATCAATTTAAGTCAATTATGTTTGTTTTTATAAAAGCGATCACATTGTTTAACAATAATAGGCAGGTTTTGTGATTTTATAAAGCGCTGCTTTAGCCATGGGATTAAATGCCTGAATAATTCAGGGTTATTAAACAGTACCGGAACATTAACCTTAATATAACTTTGCTGCTGATTAATAAGCAGCTTGTAGGCATTATCAGTTAAAGGTAAGGGTTCAAGTTTTAATAATGGCCAGCTTACGGCAAATCCCTTATTGGTCGCTTTTTTCAGTGCATCCAGTATCAAAATCAGTTCCTGATGCAGTTCGGCCATCCACAGTTTTTTGGCCGTTCGGTTTTTGAGGTTTTTAAAAGAGCAGCACCCCGTATCACTTTCAAATACCCCTTTAAAATCCTTCTGGATATTCCAGGTACCGCCAAATTCACTAATATCTTCTGATTTTTCCTGCGGGTTCTGGTTTTTTGAGAGTGATTTAAAATATTCACTGCAATCATAAATAGCACAAAACTGCTCAACTATATTTTTCTCCATGCGTTTATGAGAGCCGTTATTCGGCCGGAAACGACCACAGGAGCCTGTTCCGTAAAAAGTACAATAAGCCGGTTCTGTTTACTGATAAAAAAGTCTGGATTTTCCTCCATATCCAGCTGCAGAATGGCAACTTCAATAGAATCCAGATAGCGGTAGCTTGAATATTGCCAGTGTACGGCTTTAGCATGCTTTTTAAGTGTTTTCTACTTTTCCAGAGCTACTTTTTCGGTTTCCTCAGCATAGGCATTGGCCATTTGCTGCAGGGTGATCAACAGAAAATCATATTTTCTGGCCGGATCGGCCTGTTGAATTTGCTGGGCAAGGTGTATTAAGCGGGACTGGGTGAGATTG
>JBHNNM010000048.1:1521-12122 GCA_048563625.1 Gammaproteobacteria bacterium
ATCCCCCTTCTGAAGAAGGGGGGAAGTAATAAACCGCATAAATACCCGGATATTAAGTTGGCTCATTCCTGATTAAACAGAGCAAGCATCTGTTCTTCATTCCAGACTTTAATACCCAGTTCCTGTGCTTTGCCCAGTTTGGAACCGGCTTTTTCACCTGCTATCACTATATCCGTATTTTTAGACACACTCCCACTAACCTTTGCCCCCAGTTCTATCAGACGGGCTTTGGCATCATTACGGGCCATTGTGGACAGAGAACCGGTAAGCAGCACGGTTTTACCAGCCAGCGGTAATTCAGTTTTATCTTTGCTGACAATTTCAGGCCAGTGAATGCCGGCATCCAGTAATTTTTTTAACACTTCCTGGTTATGCGCCTGCTCAAAAAAAGTGACCATATGGTGAGCAACAACCGGGCCGACATCCGGAACTTCCTGCAGTTCTTCCTGACTGGCTGATTCAATAGCCTCGAGGCTTTTATAGTGATTAGCCAGAGCCAGAGCCGTAGCTTCTCCTACTTCCCTGATCCCAAGCGCATAAATAAAGCGCGGTAAGGTTGTGAATTTACTTTTATTAATGGACTCAATCAGGTTCAGTGCTGATTTTTCACCCATACGATCCAGTGCGCTGACCTGTTTAACAGTTAACTGGTATAAATCCGAAACATCATTTATGAGACCGGCGTCCACCATCTGCTCCACCAGTTTATCGCCAAGCCCGTCAATATCCATGGCTTTACGCGAGGCAAAATGTTTAATAGCTTCCTTACGCTGGGCCGGGCAGTACAGGCCGCCGGTACAACGTGACTTAGCTTCACCATCAACCCGTTCCGCCACGCTGCCGCAGACCGGACAGTGATCGGGCATTTTATAAGGCTGAGTATTTTCAGGTCGTCTGGACAGCACCGGGCCTACCACCTCAGGGATCACATCACCGGCACGGCGGACAATGACGGTATCGCCAACTCTGACATCCTTGCGGTCAATTTCATCCTGGTTATGCAGGGTTGCATTGGTCACGGTAACGCCGCCGACAAACACCGGTTCAAGACGTGCTACCGGAGTTAAGGCCCCGGTGCGTCCAACCTGAACATCAATGGCCAGCAGTTTGGTCATTGCCTCTTCTGCCGGGAATTTGTAGGCAATGGCCCATCTGGGTGCCCGGGAGATAAACCCGGCTTTTTGCTGCTGGGCTATACTATCCACCTTAAACACCACCCCGTCAATTTCATAAGGCAGATCAGACCGGCGTTTTAATATATCCTGATAATAGTCCAGACATTGCTGACAGTTATCCAGGCGTTTGACTTCCGGGCTTACCGCCAGTCCCCAGTGCTGTAACTGTTTTAGAATTTCGTTATGGGTTTGTTTAATTGGCTGTTCGGGATGTTCACCCTTTACCACCCCCAGGGCATAGCAGAACAGATCCAGAGGCCGGGTAGCCGTTACTTTGGAGTCCAGTTGTCTAAGACTGCCGGCAGCAGCATTTCTGGGATTGGCAAAGGGTTTTTCGCCTTTTTCTATCTGTACCCGGTTAAGCTTTTCAAAACCCGCTTTGGGCATAAAGACTTCACCCCTAGCCTCCAGTATCTCCGGATAGTCATTGCCGCTCAGTTTCAGCGGTACGGTCTGAATAGTGCGAACATTCTGGGTAACGTCTTCACCGGTATAGCCGTCACCGCGGGTTGCAGCCTGAACCAGTATGCCGTTTTCATAACGCAAACTGATGGCCAAACCATCGAGTTTGGGTTCAGCCACAATATTAAAAACTTCATGATCCAGTAATTCATCAATGCGTTTGGCAAAATCGTGGATTTCTTCTTCACTAAAAGCATTTGACAGGGAAAGCATAGGGATCTCATGGGTCACCTGTTTAAAGTGATCCAGAACCTTGCCCCCGACCCGCTGGGTGGGAGAATCGAGAGTAATTAATTCAGGGTGCTGCTGCTCAAGGTGCTCAAGGCGACGAAACAGTTTGTCATACTCGGCATCTGGTATTTCAGGATCATCCAGAACATAGTAACGGTGAGCATGGTAGTTTAACTGTTCTTTTAAGGACTGTATTTCCTGTGCAATTTCTGTGGGCGTGTTTTGCTTTGACATATTTTAGATATTTAACGGCCTAATGAGCCATACCCGCCAGTCGTTCTGCCTTGGCAATTTCAAAATTCAGCTTGCGGATCTGTTCTTTTTTATAGCTGATGGCCTGGCGTGTTAACTGGCTGCGTGTTTCATCGCATAATTCACCCGCTAATTCATCGGCCAGCTTGCGGGCAATTTCCAGCAGCTTTTCATAGGCCTGATAATTATCTGTTTTTGCCGGCAGACGCATAAACAGTGAGATCCCTAGTGTATTAAAGTTTTCCGCTGCGGCAGGGTCGGGATCAAAAGTGCCCGGTTCAACAATATTTGCGACACTGAATAATGCATAGGTATTGGGATTATTATCCCCGGGATAATGATAAATATTCATTTCACCGAACTGCAGTCCGGCTCCTTCCAGGGCACGATACAGTTCAGTACCGCTAAAATATTTATCCTTTGCCAGGATACTATGGGAAATAATTAAATCTTCAACCCCTTCAGGCAAAGACACCGGCATAATTTTAATGGTCTGCTGTGGCTGTTTCGGCTCACTGACTGCAGCAGATTCGGGTTGTTCAATGGATTGAGTTATATTTTCGCTGGTGGTTATTTCGGCAGATGATTCCGTTATTTTCTGCTCAGGTTCGGGGGTGGCTTCAGCAGGTGATGCTGTGTTTTCAGTCTGCTCATTGTGCTCAGCCGAAACCTGATTTTTATGGGCAGCAAAGGTATCAGTCTGGGTTTTAAATGACGGGGTTGTATTAGCATGAGAGCTATTCTGACTGATAACACGCTTGGTATTGATATAAACACCATCAACCAGTTCCCGCTCCTCTTTTTTGTTTAGAGCACTATTATGGGCTACTGAATCATTGCTCAGATTGACCTGCTCAATATCAAAATTATCATTTCGACTGGCAGAAAAAGAACCCGGCAGTTCAGTATCATCTACTGCCTGATCACCGTGATCTTTTAATAATACATCATCAATATCATGTGCATGATTATTAAAACTTTCTATTTCAACATTAATTTTTTTATGATGTTTATAATAAGTAAACATGGCCACCAGCAACACTACGCCGATACCTGCAATAATCAGTAAAAATGTAAGTTTGTCCATAGCCCTTTTATCAATTCCTAACTTTCCACCATTTCCACGGCTTCGTTGATATCCACATCCACAATTCGGGAAACACCGGGTTCCTTCATTGTAACACCGCAGAGATGATCGGACATCTCCATGGTGGTTTTATTGTGCGTAATATAAATAAACTGCACCTGTTCAGACATTTCTTTTACCATGGCACAGAAACGCCCGACATTGGCCTCATCCAGCGGTGCATCCACTTCATCCAGCATACAGAAGGGTGCAGGATTCAGTTCAAAAATGGCAAATACCAGAGCCACTGCTGTCATGGCTTTTTCACCGCCGGAAAGCAGGTGAATGGTACTATTACGTTTACCGGGCGGACGCGCCATAATGGTCACACCGGTATTAAGCAGATCGTCTCCGGTCAGATCCAGATAGGCGTGGCCGCCGCCAAACAGTTTTGGAAACAGGCGCTGCACACCGGCATTGATCTTGTCAAAGGTTTCCCGGAAACGGGTACGGGTTTCCCGATCAATTTTAGCAATGGCGCCTTCAAGGGTTTCAAGAGATTTAAGCAAATCTTCATTCTGGGCATCCAGATAGGTTTTACGTTCCGACTGTTCCTTATACTCATCAATAGCCGCCAGGTTAATAGAACCCAGCCGCTGGATTTTCTGGGCCAGAGCATCCACTTCTGATTTCCACAGGGCTTCACTGGCTTCCTGGGGCATACCCATAAAGAGTTCTTCAAGGGAAAAACCTGATTCATCCACCTGCTCTTTTAGAGTCTGTCTGCGTACTGTAAGTTCCTGTGAGGACAGGCGAATGCTTTCCAGCTCCGAACGCAGCTGCTGCAGATTATTTTCCACCTGAGCACGTTTATGATCGCATTCTCTTAAGGTATGTTCCAGTTCTTCTACTTTCTGACGAGCCTGAGAAAGCTGCTCTTCAACTTCCACCCGTGCTTCCAGGTGTGATTCCAGTTCTTCATTAAGCTGCTGAACCGGATCATCATCGTGCTGAATAAGTTCTTTTAACTGTTCTCTGCGATGGGACAGTCGTTCCAGCTGTGAGCGCAGACGCACCAGCGCCTGTTCAATGGAGGACAGTTCGGTTTTAATGCCGCGCAGACGGATTTCCAGGGCATGGGAATTTTCCCGATCTTCCCTGGCTTTTATGCGAATTTCTTCGAGCTGTTCACGATAAGATTCCCGTTCCTCGGTAAACTGATCACGCTGCATGGCAAATTCATCTATCTGTTCCAGAGCGATGTGCAGCCGTTCAGTCGCTTCTTCAATCAGCTGTTTATGTTCTTCTATTTGCTGTTCAATCTCAGCAATTTCTTCCTGTACCCGGTTCTGACGATTGTGCATCTGTTCCAGGCGTGACTGTTTACTGCTGTACTGGGAACGCAGCTCTGACAGGGTATGGTTGTGCAGATTGAATTCTTTCTGCCGGTTTTCACGGTTGTGTTCAATCTCACGCAGATACATCCGGCCCTGCTCGATCTTTTCACTCAGTTCGTCTACTAATTGCTGGACCTGTTCCAGTTCAGTATCCAACTGTTTCAGTTCCTGCTCTCTGGCCAGAACACCACCCTTGTGATCGCTGTCCCGGATAATACGGATCCAGTTTACGCCCAGCCAGATCCCGTCACGGGTAATAATGGACTGTCCTGCAGTCAGTTGTTGCTGTTTTTCCAGAGCAGTGGCTAAATCTTCTGCGACAAATACACCGCGGGTCAGATCGGCCACCATGGCGGCATGAGATCCGCTGATAAACTGGTGTAGCAGGGGCAGATCAATACTGGCTGACGGGGTTTCTGTTTCTGCAGCCCTGGTTTCAATCAGAGCCAGGGAGGATTGTTCCAGTTCGGCCAGATATTGTCCCAGAGGTTCTATATTTTCCAGACAGGTGGCTTCCAGGTAGTCGCCCAGCACACATTCAACCGCCGTATTCCAGTTACCCAGAACACTGATCTGCTCAGCCAGACGGGGCCGGTCAATGATCTGGTGACGTTCAAGCCACTGTTTGAGCGGTTTGTCATTTTTACCCAGAGCCGCCTGCTGCAGAGCTTCCAGGGAGGCTTTTCGGCCTTTTAAAGACTGCAGACGGCTGCGCTGTTTATCCAGCTCATTGGTTAACTGATAATTTTCATCGCGCTGGGTCTGTATAACTTCCCGTTCATGATCCAGCTGTTCCTGCAGGGTCTGAGTCACTTCTTCAGAACTGGCCAGCTCCGTCTCAAGTTGGGCAAGCGCCTCTTCGATATGTGCAGTGGAGAAGTGATTCAGTTCCTCCTGCAGTTTTTCTATACGCCGTTCCTGATTGAGAATATTCTGTTCAAGCTGGCTGATTTTAGTGCGTTCAATCTGTGCAGTCTGGGAAGGTTCCTGAGCCTGCTGATTAAATTCATCCCAGCGCATCTGCCAGTCCTGCATGGCGGACTCATGTTCCTGCAGCATGGCGGCAGACTGTTCTTCCAGTTCCCGGGCCTGTTCAAACTCTGGTTCAATCTCGGCTAACTGGCTCTGTAATAACTGGTATTTTTCTTCGTCTTCCTGCAGATGCAGATAGACATCCTGATAAGCGTGTTCAGCCTGCTCCAGATCATCCTGATACTGCTGGGATTTTTCCCGGGCATGGGTAATAGCCTGTTCAACCCGGGCTATTTCCGCACCAATCCGATAAAAATCACCCTGCACGGTATTAAACGATTCATTGGCATCAATATGTTCTTCCCGGCTCTGTTCAATACCCGCCTCAATCTGGCGCAGTTCGGCCATTAACTGTTCCAGGGCCGTTTCTTTTTCCCTGATCTGGCTGTCCTGCTGCTGAGCCTTTTTATCAATAGCGTCCCAGCGCAGTGCCTGCAGCTGGGCTTTTTTCAGCCGTTCTTCTTTTTTCAGTTCGGTATAACGTTCTGCGGTGCGGGCCTGACGGTTTAAGTGCGCCAGTTGTTTATCCAGCTCGGCGCGAATATCATCCAGACGTTCCAGGTTCTCACGGGTATGACGGATACGGTTTTCTGTTTCCCGGCGGCGTTCCTTGTATCTGGAAATACCCGCCGCCTCTTCGATATAAACCCGCAGCTCTTCAGGCTTGGATTCAATCAGCCTAGAGATCATACCCTGTTCAATAATGGAATAACTTCTGGGACCCAGACCGGTGCCCAGAAACAGATCGGTGACATCCCGCCGGCGACAGCGGACATTATTAAGAAAGTACTGGGACTGGGCATCACGGTTTACGGTACGTTTAACGGAAATTTCATTATACTTGGCGTATTCACCGGTAATGGTGCCGTCAGAATTATCAAAAATGAGTTCAACGGTACACTGTCCTACCGGTTTACGCCCTGATGAACCATTAAAAATAACATCGGTCATTGATTCACCACGGAGATTCTTGGCAGAACTTTCACCCATTACCCAGCGTACCGCATCAATGGTATTGGACTTACCACAGCCATTGGGTCCGAGAATACTGACCAGATCGCTTGGAAAGGAGAGTACAGTGGGATCAACGAAAGATTTAAAACCGGCGAGTTTGATTTTGCTTAAACGCATTCCATTCTTTTATTTAGAGGTTTAATTAATTCCCCAATTTTACCTAATAGTGTAAAATTTGCCTAATCTTTTTTAGCTTTCAGGAATACCCTACATGTCGACCAGACCCAGTAAAGACTTAGAAACCTTTGACAACCCAACCCCTGAGCGGGATTACACCATCCGCATCAAGGTGCCGGAATTTACCTGTTTATGCCCGAAAACCGGCCAGCCTGATTTTGCGACCATTAATATCGAATATATTGCCGATCAAAAGTGTGTCGAGCTTAAATCTTTAAAGCTTTATATGTGGTCATTTCGTGATGAAGGGGCTTTTCATGAAAAAGTCACCAATGATATGCTCAGTGATCTGGTCAATGCTACAGCTCCCCGCTTTATGCGCATAAAAGCCGAGTTTTATGTACGCGGCGGCATCTATACCACCGTGATCGCCGAACACCGCGCCGATAACTGGACACCACCTGTTCCCGTTCACCTGCCCTGAACCCTTTTATGTTGTTTCTGGGAATTGATGTCGGCACCTCCGGCATACGTGCCGTGGTTATTAACGGGCAGCATAAAGTTATTGCACAGACTCAGCAGGCTCTGGCTCCGAGCCTGCCATGGATGCTGGATAATCAGACCATTGGTTTTTCCCAGCAACCACAGCAGTGCTGGTCCGTTTTAACATCAGTCCTTGGACAGCTAGCTGAAGAACTGAGTGCCCGAAGCCATTTCAGTCTGAAGGATATTAACAGTCTGGCCATTGACGGCACTTCCGGCACGGTACTGCTGGCCAATTCGAACGGAGAACCCTGCTCTGAAGCCCTGATGTATAACGATCAGCGGGCTATACTGGAAGCACAGCTTATCAGTACTCAGGCACCGCCGGATACCGCTGCTATCGGCCCGACCTCCGGACTGGCCAAGGTACTCTGGCTGTTTCAGCAGACCGACAACAAACAGAAGATTACCTATGCCCTGAACCAGGCCGACTGGTTATCCGGCCGGTTCATGGAAAACTTCGGCCATAGTGATCCCAATAATGCACTTAAAATGGGCTACGATGCCTGTCAGAACGACTGGCCGCTTTGGCTCAAAGATTTATTTAAGCAGCAGTCTGTACCCGCTGATATACTGCCCCAGGTACATTTACCCGGTGAGATTATCGGCCGGATCAGTCCTCAATGGGCTGAGAAATTCGGCTTTAGGCCTGAGCTTGCCGTCTGCGCCGGAACCACTGACAGTACCGCCGCCATTCTGGCAACCGGAGTGGTTAATGCTAGAGAAGCAGTGACTTCTCTTGGGTCAACCCTGGTAATGAAAGTCATCGCCGATAAACCGGTTTTCAATGCCCGTTACGGTGTTTACAGCCAGCCCTATGGTGACCGCTGGCTGGTTGGGGGCAGCTCCAGCTCTGGCGGTGCAGTACTTAAATCCTTATTCTGCCCCGGAGAAATTTCAGATTATAGCCAGCGCTTACTGGAAAAAATTGAACAGGGTAAGTTTAAGTTTTTAAACCTGAATTATTATCCTCTGCTTATGCCAGGAGAACGTTTTCCGGTACAGGATCCGCATCAACAGCCGGTGTTAAGCCCAAGGCCGACCGATGATCTGGATTTTTTTCAGGCCATTCTGGAAGGTATAGCCGATATTGAGGCCCGAGCCTATGCCCTGCTGCTTGAATTAGGAGCACCTTATCCCAAAATGGTATGCAGTATTGGCGGCGGCGCGTATAATCGGGCTTGGCAATATATTCGGGAACAGAAAATCGGTGTCCTCGTACAACTGGCCCGGCAGCAGGAAGCCGCTGCAGGAGCCGCTTTGCTGGCGGGCAGGCACTTTATAAACCAATAAGATATATTAAGGAATTTTTATGGCACTATCCAATAACCCGGTCACCGGGATCAGCTACCTGTTCAGGGCCCTGCCTTTATTAACCCGCCCCGGAATTAAAGCCTTTGTTCTTATTCCTTTATTAATCAATATCGTGATTTTTTCCATTGGTATCTATTTCGGCTTCAGTTATTTTGAAGAATATATGGAGCGGTTTCTGGACACCTCCGGTATGTGGTCCTGGGTGGCGGCAATCGTCGAGTTTATTAAACCCCTACTGTATATTTTATTCAGTTTAACTCTGCTGGTCCTTATTTTTTACACCTTTTCCATTCTGGCCAATATTATTGCCACCCCTTTTAACGGACTGCTGGCTGAAGCGACAGAGAAATATCTGACCGGCAAACCTCCACTGGATGAAGAAGGCGGTTTTAAGCAGATGATGAAAGAGCTGGTGCCCACCCTGTTAATGGAGGTTCGTAAACTCATTTATATGCTGTTATGGTCTATCCCTTTTCTGATCCTGTTATTTATGATCCCCATTATTGGTCCAATACTCTGGTTTCTGTTCACAGCCTGGATGATGTCTCTGCAATATCTGGATTATCCTATGGGGAATCACAAGGTTAAATTTTCTGAGCAGCGCCGCCTGCAGAGAAAAAATCGTCTGTTTTCACTTGGCTTTGGCGGTGTGACCATGGGTGCATCCATGATACCTTTAGTTAATTTTATTGTAATGCCCACTGCCGTTATAGCAGCCACCATGATCTGGGTTGAACAATATTCAGATAACCAGTCATAACTGCTAAGCAAAAGACCTGTGACATAAAGCAAAATCTGGTTATTTTTACTTCCTTTTGCTAAAGTCAGTCATTTATAATGAACATACGATTATGCAAACTGTATAATAAAAACTCTAAAAGGACCTAAACATGCTATTTTCTCATACAAGCCGAGTTGTTATTTTAATTGTAAGCTTATCTCTGTTTATTTCTGGCTGTTCTATATCCTGGTCTTTTGGTAAATCATCGGATTCATTATCATCCAGTTCTGAATCTTCTTCTGGCGAAGGTGATAAAGAAACAAAACCAAGTGACACCAGTAGCTTATATATGGAAGATATTATGGCTGCTACCGTTTTATATGTTAGTCAAAATAAAGATAAAACTGAATTTCAGGATAATATCTCATCTATTGCCAAGAGCCATGGTATAAGTGATTGGGAAAATGATAAGACAACCTATACAGCAATGGGAGAAGGTTTAAAAATCGCCGGTGTTTCTGAAGAAAACATCAACGAGCTTGCTTATTTCAAGAGCCTGCCCTCTCAAGATAATTATCAACTGGTCCTTGAGGGCTACAAAAACTAAAAAGCATTAAACATATATTTCTGAGTGGGTGCATTATTTAGTGGCCAGCTTTGCTCAAATAATTAATGTTCGAGTGGACAGCGTTTAATGAAATTTCCACACCTCTTAATTTTAAGTTGCTTTATTTTTATCCACAATATTTGCCTTGCTGACCCGGCAAGGCATTTTCTTGATTTTATTTATGTTAATTCAAACATTGGAGAAGCTGCCGGTGGACATACAGCCATTCGCTTTGAACAGACTGTTTTCCATTATCAATTTTACCCCGATGGAAAATTTCTTTTAGTACGAGAATCCTGGCAACATTTTTTACTGGTTTATCATGAACTTCGTAATCGCTCTATATACAAAGCCTCCTTGCCACTGAAAGAACCGGACTATAATCGCTTAAAAAAACATTTCACTCAATTACTGATAAAGCAAAAACAATTACTGGAATCAGAAGAAAAGTTTGAAAAAAACATTTTGTTGGTGAATAAATTAAAAACAAAAGAGAAGCAACTAGCCATTCCACGTTTAGGATTATTTGAAACATCAAATACATCAACTAAAGTTTGGTTGTTCTCCGCTTTAATGAGTGAGATTTTGTCCAAAATAGAACATGCTCTGCTCATCAGGAATGGAGGTTTGCCTGATTTTTAGTTTAAAATATTCGGTATCCCGAATCCCT
>JBHNNM010000049.1:0-12065 GCA_048563625.1 Gammaproteobacteria bacterium
GCTCGTTTCCATTTTATACCCAGTTTACAAATCAGTAAAGCAGATGCTCAGTTAAGTGCAGCTCAACAGGACTTAATTATCCGTACTGCGGATGCCTATTTTGCAGTGCTTTCTGCTGTAGATACCCTGGAATTTGCCAAGGCACAGAGAAAAGCCATTGGCCGGCAATTAGAACAGGCGAAAAGGCGTTATGAAGTAGGAATTATTGCCATAACGGACGTACATGAAGCTCAGGCCGGCTATGATAGCGCCCATGCACAGGTTATTGCGGCAGAAAATAGCTTACAGGTTGCCAAGGAAACGCTCAGAGAATTAACTGGACAATACATAGAGCAGATTCCCCACTGGCTGATAAAATTCCTCTGGATCCAGCTAAAATTCAGCATTGGGTGGATCAGGCATTAGCAGGTAACTATACCCTGCTTGCTGCTAAAGAAGATACTGAAGTGCAACGGGAAAATATTAATTTACAACGCTCTGGACATTATCCTACTTTAGGTTTAACAGCCTCTTACGGCTATAATAAAAACAACAACCCTGTGTTTAACTTTTCCCCACAGTCACATGATAAAATTATTGGTGTTAACCTTTCCATACCAATATACGAAGTCAATGCAGTTACCTCCAGAACCCGTCAGGCACAATATGATTTTCAGCGTAGCCAGGATTACTATAATGAAATCCGCAATTCTACAGAGAAGAATACCCGCAGCAGTTATCTTAATGTAATCTCCGAAGTCAGTCGTGTGGAAGCATTAAAACAGGCTGTTATTTCCAGTGAAAGCGCATTAAAAGCCACTGAAGCCGGCTTTGAAGTGGGCACCCGGACAATTGTGGACGTTCTGAATGTTCAGCGAGATCTCTATCGTGCCAAACAGGATCATTCCATCGCCCGCTATACCTATATTCTTAATGTACTGAGACTTAAACAGGCATCCGGTAATCTGGCCCGGGTCGATCTGGAAACGGTCAACGGCTGGCTGGAAAAGTAACTTTGTAACCATTACAAATAACTTACTTAAATTATAGTTTATCCCATAAATTATCAAAACGCGCCGTTCTGGCTTTCCGGGACGGTGTTAGTACTGTTGATTCAGCTCTGTCAAACAGGTACAGATTATAATTCAGTACCTCATCCACTTTCTGACTGAGTTTAATATTTATCTCTCCCGTCTTATGAATTAATTTAATATCCTTGCTACTGAAACCGGCAAAACGTTCAATAAAGGCATGGGTAAACAAAACCGGTTTAAAATGCTGTGCCTTCCCGCCGGGAAACACAAAACTGTCCAGTATCCGGGTATGCAGTAAGTTAGTATTTACCGCAGCATCCTGATGATGACTAATAACCACCTGGGCAGATTCTGCCATGGAGCTTAAATGCTCAATACCCAGTTCAATTTCCTGCTGCCTGTTTTCCCTGATCCAGCGCAAATAACCGACATAAACAGCACCATCCCGGTTCTTGATGGCCATTACCTCATTAATTCTAGGCTGCAGTTTTTGAGTGTTTTCACTGGAAAGTTTAACCCGGCAACCCCCTTTGGACTCATCCAGTAAAAAAGCATGAAAAATAGGCAGAGCGGGTTCTTCAGGGGAATTCTCGTCAGTGGATAACTGTGATTCATACAACTCATGTATTTCTGATTCCAGGTTAACAGTTCCCAGAAAATGAGAAATATTGCTGACACCGGGCACCATATCAACCGGTTCTATTAAAGACTGTCTTTCATCTTCTCGCTGTTTTTGAGTGGACCATACCTGTATCAGTCTTTTTCTAAAATATTCAGAAACATTTTCGATATTCTTCTGTTTGCTTAAAAATTCAACCAGATAGTTTAATTTGATTCCCCATAACTGACTGCTGGCAAACTCATCTGTCTGCACAGATAATTGTAAACGGTTAAAAGGAGGTGCATCGCTATAAGGCTTTATCAGAAACTGACAGTCACTATCACCTTTATCAGGAATAAACAGCTCAGCATAATGTGACCAGTCATTTAACCTGTTCCATAACAGGGTCATTTCTGTAATGGAAAGATGGTAGGGATTAGCAAGGGAAAAAAGCAGAATTTTTTTATACAGACTATCAATGGTTTTAATGGTTTCAGGCAGATGTTTAATAGCCTTTTTTTTCAAAATGGCGTTTTACAGCAAAGTAATAAATCTGATGAATATCCAGCCATTCATCCGCATGATGATCGGCATAAAGCATATAGTTATAGAACAGTTTCTGGTTAAGGTAGAACAGTGCATGGTAGGTAGCCTGAAGCAGAATTTTGTGTTTTAAAATAGCATTAACTAAACCGACATCAGAAAGTTCATCAATAATAATCTTATGGCCCATAGCCATTTCATTTAAAAAGGCATTAACCAGCTCTGCCAGACGGTTTTTTTCTTCTGCCAGAGGCAAACCATGACCAACACATTTTCTGGATAATTTCTGCACCAGCTTAAGAATTTGCGGATGCATCTGTTCAAGCAGATCCAGACGTTTCTGAACAGGAATAATTAAACCATTGACTTCAACCAGCAGTGAATAATACAGGCGTGACTGCTCCCCCATCGGCAACTGGGAAGTACGTTCAACCCACTGTACCATATCCTTTATTGAAGTGTATAAACAGTGTCCATCTGGCTTTTTTCGTTCTGGTAGCTGTAACCAGAGTAAGGTATCTTTCACGGACATCCCTTTTCACTGAAACATAATAATGGCTGGCTGCCTGGTACTGAACTCAGTTATCAGCCAATCCATTTTCTGGCATTTCTAAACATTCTCATCCAGGGAGCATCCTCTCCCGTATGGCTATTGAGCCAGGTATTCTGCACTGAACGGAAAACCCGCTCGGGATGTGGCATCATAATCGTAAAACGCCCGTCTTCACTGCACAGCCCCGTCAGCCCCATAGGTGAACCATTTGGATTATAGGGATAGTTTTCAGCAGGCAGACCTTCGTTGGTCACATAACGTAATGTAACCAGTTCTCTGTCAAAAGCCTGCTGTGCTGAACCGCCCAGCTGAAACTCTGCCCTGCCCTCACCGTGTGCAACAGCAATAGGCATTCTGGAACCCCGCATGTCCTCAAAAAACAATGAGGGTGAATTTAATACTTCCACCATAACTGTCCGGGCTTCAAACTGCTCAGATTCATTTTTAACAAAATGAGGCCAGTGTGCGGTTCCGGGGATCAGTTCGTGCAGATTGGACATCATCTGACAGCCATTGCAGATCCCCAGGCCAAAGGTATCGTCACGATTAAAAAAGGTTTCAAACTGTTCCCGTGCCTTAGGATTAAATAAAATGGATTTGGCCCAGCCTTCCCCGGCACCCAGTACATCACCATAGGAAAAACCACCACAGGCCACAATACCTTTAAAGGCATCCAGTGACAGACCGCCTTCAATAATGTCTGACATATGCACATCTCGGGTAGAAAATCCCGCTTTCTGAAAAGCCGCCGCCATTTCCACATGACCATTAACCCCCTGTTCACGCAGAATGGCCATAGGCGGCTTGACACCTTTATTGACATAAGGCGCACTGATGTCTTCATTAACATCATAACCCACTTCAAAATGCAGACCGGGATCGCCCAGTAAATCAATAGCCTGATATTCCTGCTCTGCACATTTGGGATTGTCTCTGAGACTCTGCATGCGCCAGGTGGTTTCTGACCAGGCTTTATGAAAGCGGGTTCGGGTATCGCTTAATACAACAGACTGATCAAAGGTAAATTCAACCTCATCGGTGGACGTCGGTCTAGCAATAACATGAGACATACTGCCCATGCCCATATCCTGCATATAATTAAAGACCGCATCATGATCAGCCCTACGGATCTGAATAACAGCACCTAACTCTTCATTAAACAGGGCTGCCGTAATATCGGCTTTATCCACACAGATACTCTGCATATCCACATTTAAACCGCAATGTCCGGCAAAAGCCATTTCCAGCAGGGTGGTAAATAAACCACCGTCAGAGCGGTCATGATAAGCCAGCAGTTTATCATTGATATTCAGTTCCTGAATTAATGTAAAAAAGGATTTGAAGGTTTCCGTATCATCCAGATCCGGAGCCACATCGCCAATCTGGCCATAAACCTGCGCCAGGGCTGAACCGCCCATGCGATTGCGTCCCCGCCCCAGATCAATCAGAATTAATTCAGTTTCACCCTGATCCATAATTAATTGTGGTGTCAATGTCTGGCGCACATCCTGTACCCGGGCAAAAGCCGAGATAATCAGTGACAGAGGAGCCGTTACCGACTTATCTTCACCTTTGTCATTCCAGACCGATTTCATGGACATGGAATCCTTACCCACCGGGATAGTAATGCCCAGTTCTGGACAGATTTCCATGCCGACGGTTTTAACGGCATCATAAAGTCCGGCATCCTCACCGGGATGTCCGGCCGGCGCCATCCAGTTAGCTGAAAATACAATATCCGATAAGCTGTTAATGCGCGCTGCTGCAATATTGGTAAGTGCTTCACCAATAGCCATACGGGCAGAACTGGCATGATCCACCAGCGCAACAGGCGTACGTTCACCAATGGACATGGCTTCACCGCTGACTTCATTAAAACCGCTGCAGGTCACTGCAACATCGGCAACCGGGATCTGCCAGGGACCAACCATTTGTTCCTGTGCCACCAGCCCCGTAACCGAGCGGTCGCCAATGGTAATTAAAAAAGTTTTGTCCGCCACACCGGGCAAGTGCAAGATACGATCAGCCGCTTCTTCCAGATTAATTCTGGAACTGTCAAATTTGTCCTGTTTAATCTGAATATGTTTAACATCTCTGGACATCTTTGGCGGTTTGCCCAGTAAAACTTCCAGCGGCATATCAATAGGGGTATTACCAAAATGACTGTCATTAAGGATTAAACGCTGTTCTTTAGTAGCCTGACCGATAATGGCATAAGGTGCCCGCTCCCGTTGGCAGATCTGTTCAAACTGCTCGATATTTTCCGGGGCCACTGCAATAACATAGCGTTCCTGGGATTCGTTACACCAGATTTCCATGGGTGACATGCCCTGTTCATCATTGGGTACTTTACGCAGTTCAAAAACCGCTCCCCTGCCTGCATCATTAACCAGTTCAGGCAGGGCATTGGAGATCCCCCCTGCTCCCACATCATGAATAGAAAGAACAGGATTGGCCTCTCCCATTTGCCAGCAATGGTCAATGACTTCCTGACAACGGCGCTCCATTTCAGGATTGCCTCGCTGTACCGAGGCAAAGTCGAGGTTTTCACAACTGCTGCCGGAATTCATGGAAGACGCCGCACCGCCGCCCAGACCAATTAACATGGCCGGACCGCCAAGCACCACAATTTTTGCACCTTCAGGAATATCACCTTTCTGGAGATGCTCAGCCTTGATATTACCGACACCTCCGGCCAGCATAATGGGCTTATGATAGCCCCGCATTTCTGTTCCTTCTGCTGTTTTAGCCTGTTCTTCAAAGGTTCTGAAATAACCGCAGATATTAGGCAGGCCAAACTCATTATTAAAGGCCGCAGCACCTAGAGGAGCTTCCAGCATAATATCCAGGGCAGAAACTATGCGATCCGGTTTGCCGTAATCTTTTTCCCAGGGCTGTAGAGCATGTTTAATTTTTAGATTGGATACCGAATATCCGCACAGACCGGCCTTGGGTTTTGAGCCCTGCCCGGTGGCACCTTCATCACGGATTTCCCCGCCGGAACCGGTAGCCGCACCGGGCCAGGGTGAAATGGCAGTAGGATGATTATGAGTCTCCACCTTCATCAGGATATGGCTGTCTTCCTGGTGAAACTCATATTCAGAAGTATCACTGCTGGGATAAAATCGCTGAATATTAAAGCCCTCAATAACCGCACAGTTATCACTATAGGCAGACAAAATACCTTCTGAATGCAGTTGGTAGGTATTGCGGATCATGCTGAACAGGGATTTATCCTGTTTTTTACCGTCTATGGTCCAGTCAGCGTTAAAAATTTTATGTCGACAGTGTTCTGAATTGGCCTGGGCAAACATCATTAATTCTACATCAGTAGGATTTCGTCCCATGCGGGTAAAGTTTTCCACCAGGTAATCAATTTCATCATCCGCCAGTGCCAGCCCAAGCTCAGAGTTCGCTTTTTCCAGAGCAGTGCGGCCCTGTTCCAGAATATGTACATAGCTTAGCGATGTCGGATGATAATGTTCAAACAAAGCACTGGCTTCTTCAAGCTCATAAAGACAGATTTCTGTCATTCTGTCATGCAGGGCATCAGAAAGTTCTGTTTTCTGCTGTTCACTGACTTTAACTCCATGGGACAGTTCAAGAGTATATAAAATGCCCCGTTCTATGCGCTCTATATTCTGTAAACCGCAGTTATGGGCAATATCAGTTGCCTTACTGGCCCAGGGAGAGATAGTGCCGATTCGGGGTATAGCCAGAATTTCCAGACCACTGATATTAATGTCATCGGTATGAGCACCATACATCAGGATTCGTTCCAGTATGGTATGCTGCTCAGGTGTCAGATCATTAGAAGTATCCACAAAATGGATATACTGAGATGAAATGTTCTGGATACCGGGAAGAATTACGCGCAGCTTGTGTAGCAGTTTTTCTATTCGAAACGGGGATAAGGCAGCTTTGCCACGCAGAATCAACATTTAGTCATCTCTCTTGAAGGGGGTTAAAGTAAAGGGCCATTCTAGCAAAATATCCCTCTATTAAGAATATACTTGCCCGCTTTTTAGATAAAAATGTGAATGACATAAGCAACTATTCATTAACCATAAAAAAAAGTAGAATAACAGCCTGACTAACTTTGTAAGTAATAATTCCATGTCACATAAAGAGACACAGAAAAAGCCATCCAGTTCGCCGGTATCTGAACAACTACCCCCGGCATCCATTTTACGTCTGCTGGGTGCCTGGCTTTATGATTTTATGCTGCTCTGTGCTTTCTGGCTGCTAGCCGTTATTGTTTATATTATACCGGCTCAGATGTTTGTCCATGTGGATTCCACCAATATTCAGAACCTCAGTACCACACAGTTCAGCGGTCCGCTTTTTTACAGTTATCTGTTTATTGTGACCTGGTTTTTCTTTGCCTGGTTCTGGCGGCACGGCGGTCAGACACTGGGTCTGCGCAGCTGGTCACTGCGTCTAATCAGCGATCTGGAGCACGGTATTAGCTGGACGCAGACCCTGCTGCGCTTTTTTGCGGGCGGCTTTCCCTGGATTGTCAGTCTGTTTTTATACGCAAAACTGTCCCATGGCGCACTGGAAAACTCTCCATGGGTGTATACGGTTTTTCTGATTGGTTTTCTGGGGCTGTTCTGGAAACTGGTGGATAAGCAGAAACGCAGTATTCAGGATATATTTTCTGATTCCCATATTGTGGTGGTACCCAGAATTAAAAAAATGAAAACTTAGGAATCTCTGGTACAAAACCGGACAATGGATTCGCAGTGGTTTTCAAATCCCTCAAACGAATGATCACCGCCCTGCTCTATTATTAATTCAGTATCGGCATATTTCTGCTCTGCAAGCCGATAATCCAGTACTTCATCTCCGCTCTGTAATAACACCATAAACAATTCCGGCTCACTGACTTTATCAACCAGCAATTGTTTCAACTGTTCAATATATTCTGTGGTTAGTTCATACTCTCGACCGGTGTAGTAATTGGTGGTTTTACCCAGTAAGTCGTTTAGCAGAATATGAGGATTGACGGCTGGATTAACCAGAACTGCCTTAAGATGGTATTTTTGTGCCAGGAAAGTGGCATAAAAGCCGCCCAGAGAACTGCCTATAAGGGCTATATCGGGCAAATTACTTTCAATTATTTGAGTTAACTGGGTAATGGCTTCAGAGGGATAATCAGACAATTCAGGGCAGACAAAATCATGCTCTGGATATCTGTCTGCCAGAAATTTTTGAAATACCTGAGCTTTATAGGAAGCCGGTGAGCTATTAAAGCCATAAATATATAAAAAAAGCATTAACAGGTTTAAAACTTATATTTTGCTTTTAACTCCTGAAGTTTATTTTCAGCTTCTTTTTTCTCACTGGAGGAAAGCTCTGCACCTAACTGCTTTAAGGAACCCGCCGCCGGGGCATAACCATTATCCGCTGAAACTTTTAGCCAGGCATAAGCCGTCACCAGATCGGCAGGACCGCCCTGATCATTGGCCATCATAATACCCAGATTGTACTGAGCCTGTGCATAATTCTGTTCTGCCGCCTTACGCATCCACTTCTGAGCTTTGACCGTGTCAGCCATTATTCCATTGCCTTGGTAATATAATACGCCCAGAACAAACTGTGCAGCACTATTACCTTTTTGCGCCATGGCGGAACAGACATCAGCCGCCTCATAAAAATCTTCTTTCTGCATCAGGTCAACGCATTTATTAGCCAGTGCCGACTGGGCCAGAAAGGCCTGTCCGGAAAAAATAAAGATAATAAGTGATAAATATTTCATAGATATTCCAGTCAATTTATATCCCTAAATTCAGTTGAAAATTATATCATCAAAAAATGAATGATATATTAACGACTCCATTAATAAAAAATAATTCCTTCAGCTTATAACAATATCAAAGCCGGTTAGTCTTCCACCAGTTCATCAAACTCATCCGGACAGTTCAGCACATTATGAGTTTTACGCTTCATACTGCTTAACCAGCCCATCTGACGGGCAAACATAAATAAAAACAAAGCAAAAAATAACAGGTGAACCCACCACATACCGATATAAGGTTCAACCTGGCCCTTTCGCAGCCAGTTAAATGCCACCAGTAATAAATTGGAATATACAACATATATAAGTATAGCCAGGGCCATTTTTCCATATCGTCCCTGACGGGGTGAGCTTTTACTTAAGGGTACAGCCAGCAAGGCCAGTACTATCATCATAATTACCTGAGAAATACGCCATTGTAATTCACCAATATAATATAGATCAGTACTATCCCATAAATCTCTGGTAGGCAAGGCATTGCGATCAAGTTTAACTACTGCACCAGCTTTTCCAGTCAGTAATACCCCGTAATCCTTAAATTTAATAGAACGGTAATCTCTGGAACCCGGTACTCCGTCATAACGATGACCATTCTGAAACACAATATAACGAGCCCCCTGTTGAGGATCGGTTTCTAAATTAGCCTCATCTGCTGCAAGTACACTGCTGTTGTCGGTATTATCCACATGTAGAAAAACATTTTTTAAATGGGTCCGATCAGTGATTTCCTCTGCATAAATAACTCTTCGGCCATCATTAGACAGGGTAAACTGACCGGGTACCACCAGTTCAATATCCGCCTGCAATTTAAACTCTTCTTCCATATACTGCATTTTACTGTTAGCCCAGGGGCCAATAACCAGCGCCAGAGAGGCTTCTATAAATACAAAACTAACCAAGACAATAAGAACGGATTTTAATAATGTGGACGGACCAACACCACAGGCGTCCAGAGCCACCATTTCACTGTCTTTATAAAGTCGGCTTAATGCCAGCAGTATGGCCAGAAACAGGGTTAACGGTATAATCATCATCATACTTTCAAGATTACGAAAGCCCAGTAAAACAAACAGGAAATCAATGGGAATCTTACCACTTGCGACCGCTGCAAGAGATTTTATCAACTGAGTGCTTAAAATTATTAAAAACAGCACTATAAAAACACCGCCAAATGTCCTTAGAACTTCCTTGGTAATGTAATCTCTAATAATCAATGCTGTTTGCCTTTATACATTTGGAGGCCCTTTCAAGGCATCTACTTTGGGATATAATAGTATTTTTTACTGGATTTAAAGGGATTTTAAGTTAAACTAGTTAATAAAATAAATTTAACAAAACTGATTTAAAAATATTTCCTTATCATTCAAAAATGCTTAAATTATCTTTCAACACATCGATCAGGTAATTGAAACGTAATTGCAATAAATCTGAGCCAGCCAGCCATAATTTCTGACTGCTAATGATATGAGAAACCGGGCAGTCTGACAATCATTTTAATTACAGACACTCTTTTCACTAATACCTTTACCTGTGTAGCAATAGCGGAGTTAATATGGAATTCAGCGTAAAAAGCGGCAGCCCCGAAAAACAACGAACAGCCTGTGTTGTAGTTGGAGTTTACGAACCCAGACGCCTTACCCCGTCAGCCCAGAGACTGGATGAACTGACTGACGGTTATATTTCCAGTTTAATCCGTAGAGGTTATCTCGAAGGCAAGGCCGGTCAGACCCTTTTGCTGCACAATATAGACAATACCCTGTGTGACCGGATTCTTCTGGTGGGCTGCGGTCGGGAACGGGATTTACGCTTTACTCAATACCGCAAGATTATTTCTCATGCAGTCAACACTCTGAATGACACCGGCTCCATGGAAGCAGTCTTTTATCTGACCGAACTGCCGGTAAAAGGCTGTGACAGTTCCCAGCGTATTCGCCATGCCATAGAGGCTGTCCAGAATACCCTGTACCGTTTTGATCAGTTAAAGAGTAAAAAAGACTCCACTCGCAGACCTTTACGAAAAATTGTACTGACAGTACCTAATCGTCGTGATCTGACCGATGGTGAACAGGCTGTCCGTGAAGGTATGGCCATTACCCAGGGTATAAAACTGGCTAAGGATCTGGGTAATATGCCCGCTAATATCTGCACCCCAACCTACCTGGCTGAACGGGCCAAAACCCTGAGCAAGGTCTACTCCAACCTCAGTGCTGAAGTATTTGAAGAAGAAGATCTGGAACAGATGGGTATGGAAGCCTTCCTTTCTGTGGCTAAAGGCAGTCGGCAACCCGCCAAATTAATTGTTATGAGTTACCTCAACGGAGATCCGGCCAAACCACCTGTCTGCCTGGTAGGTAAAGGCGTGACCTTTGATTCCGGCGGCATCTCTCTGAAACCCGGCGCCGCCATGGATGAAATGAAATACGATATGTGCGGTGCGGCCAGTGTCCTGGGCGCTATTAATGCCGTGGCAGAACTGCAGCTGGAAACCAATATTGTTGCCGTAATCCCGGCCACTGAAAATCTGCCTGATGGTATGGCCAGCAAACCCGGTGATATTGTCACCAGTTATTCCGGTACCACTATTGAGATACTCAATACCGATGCGGAAGGCCGCTTAATCCTCTGTGATGCCCTCAGCTATTGTGAACGTTTTAATCCCGATGTGGTTATCGATGTCGCCACCTTAACAGGCGCCTGTGTGGTTGCCCTAGGTAAACATGCCGCAGGCATGTACAGTAATCACAGCCCGCTGGGACATGACTTAACCAATGCCGGCAAGGCTACCGGAGACCGTATCTGGGAAATGCCATTATGGGATGAATATCAGGAACAGCTTAAAAGCAACTTTGCTGATTTAGCTAATATCGGCGGAAAAGAAGCCGGTTCAGTTACCGCTGCGGTGTTTTTATCGGCCTTCTGTAAAAAATACAACTGGGCACACCTTGATATTGCCGGTGTGGCCTGGGAATCCGGTAATAATAAAGGGGCTACAGGGCGCCCGGTATCACTTTTAACCCAGTATATTATCGACCATTATAAACGCAGCCATTAAGCATTATGGCTCAGGTAGATTTTTACATTCTCAACGACAGTTCAGAACGCAATATCAATCAAATGGTCTGTCGTCTGTGTGAAAAAGCCCTGGAAAACGAGATGCAGGTATTTATCTATACCTGCACTGATCAACAGGCTCAGATCCTCGATGAGCTGTTATGGACCTATAAATCTGACAGTTTTATCCCACATTGCATCATTTCTGATGATTTTTTACCGTTTTCACCAGCAAAAACTGAAAACTTCAACTATCCTGTAGTTATTAAAGCGGCAAACTCTGAGCTTGATCAACAATTACCTGCCCAATTTAAAGGCCTGCTGATCAATCTAAGTCAGACAATACCGCCATTTATGCAGTATTTTGAACGAATTGCTGAAATGGTTGATAAGGATGAAACCGAAAAACAACTGGCTCGTGAGCGATATCGTTTATATCGTCAGCAGGATCATACTTTAAACAAGTATGATTTATAGCTAGTGATGAGTTAATTAGTCCGCCCT
>JBHNNM010000050.1:0-11794 GCA_048563625.1 Gammaproteobacteria bacterium
CCATCACTTATAAAACACATTCAAAGGATGTTAAAATTAGCCAATCAAATCTTCAAGGTTTTATTTTACCATAACTAATTGTATTTTATGGTAATAAATATTACCGGCCAAGCACTAACTAAAATAACAACCATTATAAATTATTCAAACTTAGACATAAATCAGAAAGCGGCCGTTATTTATATGTTATAATCGGTTGTTTCTATTTATTATTTTACAGGCTTAAGGCTTTTTAGATGTATTCTCGTATTATGGCAACCGGCAGTTATCTGCCAGAAAAAGTATTGACCAATCACGATCTGGAAAAGATTGTGGATACTTCGGATCAATGGATAACTGATCGTACCGGTATCAAGAAAAGACATATTGCCGATGATGATCAGACGACCTGTGATCTGGCAGAAGAAGCCGCCAGAAGTGCCATTGAGCAGGCCGATATTGACCCTCAGTCCATAGACCTTATTATTGTTGCCACGACGACGCCTGACCTGGTTTTTCCAAGTACCGCCTGTTTATTACAGCAGCGCTTGGATATTCATGGCTGTCCGGCCTTTGATGTACAGGCTGTATGTACCGGTTTTATCTATGCGCTGGATATCGCTGACAAATACATAAAAACCGGTGCTGCTAAACGTGCTCTGGTTATTGGTGCGGAAACCCTGTCCCGTATAGTGGACTGGACCGATCGAACCACCTGCGTGTTATTTGCCGACGGAGCCGGTGCTGTTATCCTGGAGGCCAGTGAAGAGGCGGGTATTCTGTCCTCACATATTCACGCTGACGGCAGTTTTGCAGAATTGCTTAATACCAATGGCGGTATTTCTGATACTAATCCCGATGGACTGGATGCGGTACATATTGAAATGAAGGGAAATGAAGTCTTTAAGGTGGCCGTCAATACCCTGGGCCGTATTGTGGATGAAACCCTGGCCGCCAATAATATGGAAAAGTCTGATATCGACTGGCTGTTACCGCATCAGGCCAATATCCGGATTATTAATGCTACTGCCAGAAAATTAAAAATGTCCACTGATCACGTAGTCACTACGGTACAGGAACAGGGTAATACTTCAGCGGCTTCTGTGCCCCTGGCTCTGGATACAGCAGTCAGAGATGGTCGAATTAAACGTGGTGAAACCCTTCTTCTGGAAGCCTTCGGCGGCGGTTTTACCTGGGGTTCAGCCTTAATAAAATACTAATAACCAAAAACAGGAAAAATATAGATGTCTATTGCATTTATCTTTCCGGGTCAGGGTTCCCAGTCTGTGGGAATGCTGGGCAGTTTTGCTGATGATAACCCGGCTTATGCAGAAATTGTTACTGCAACCTTTAAACAGGCCAGTGATGTGCTCGGATTTGATCTCTGGGACATGACCCAAAACGGCCCGGATACCGAACTTAATAAAACTCAGCATACCCAGCCTGCCATGCTGGCTGCCGGATATGCTATCTGGCAGATCTGGAAAAGCAAAGGTGGTGCCATGCCGGCTGTTATGGCTGGCCATAGCCTAGGTGAATATACTGCCTTGGTCTGTTCTGAAGCACTGGATTTTTCCGATGCAGTTGACCTGCTTTACCATCGCGGTCAATATATGCAGGACTCAGTTGCCAGTGGTGAAGGAGCCATGGCGGCCATTCTGGGGCTGGATGATGAGGCCGTTATTAAAGTATGTGAAGATACCGCTGCCCAGTATAAACAGGAAGGACAGAACAGAGTCATTTCTGCGGTTAATTTTAATTCACCCGGACAGGTTGTCATTGCCGGGCATAGTGATGCCGTGGACAGAGCCATTGAAAATGCCAATCAGGCCGGTGCTAAAAAAGCCATTAAACTGGCGGTCAGTGTTCCGTCCCATTGTGCCTTAATGGAAAGTGCTGCAGAAAAACTGGCTGGCAAACTGGAAAATATTAATATTCAGTCGCCTGTAATCCCGGTGATTAATAATGTTCATGTCAGTATTGAAAATGATCCGCAGCAGATCAAAAACAACCTGGTCAAACAATTATCCCAACCGGTACGCTGGGTTGAAACCATTAATAAAATGGTGGCCGATGGTGCCGAACAAATTGTTGAATGCGGACCCGGAAAGGTACTGACCGGCCTGAATCGACGTATTAACCGCCGCATGCCGGCACTCGCTCTGTTTGATACAGCAACTATTGATAAAGCTTTTGAGGAACTATCCTGATGTTTATGGAAAATGAAGTCGCTCTGGTGAGCGGTGCAAGTCGTGGTATTGGCCAGGCAATTGCGATCAGCCTGGGTAAAAAAGGTGCGACGGTTATTGGTACTGCAACTTCAGAAAAAGGTGCAGAAAACATCACTAACTATCTGAAAGAAAATGGTATTAATGGGCAGGGTATGGTGCTTAATGTAACCGACCAGGCCAGTATTGACGAACTGCTGGAAAATATGAAAGAACAGTATGCCATGCCTTCTATTCTGGTCAATAACGCCGGCATTACCCGTGACAATCTGATGATGCGTATGAAAGATGAAGAATGGGATGCCATTATTGAAACCAACCTGACCTCTATTTTTAAACTGTCCAGAGCCTGTCTGCGGGCAATGATGAAGGCCAGAAAAGGGCGTATTATTTCAATTGCTTCAGTGGTAGGTTTAACCGGCAATGCGGGGCAGGCTAACTATGCGGCGGCTAAAGCCGGCATTATCGGTTTCAGCAAGTCACTGGCGCGGGAAGTAGGTTCCCGTGGTATTACTGTCAATGCGGTCGCTCCGGGCTTTATCGATACTGATATGACTCGCGCTCTGTCCGATGACACCAAAAAAGTGCTGTTAAGCCAGATCCCTTTAAACCGTCTGGGACAGGCCGAAGAAATTGCCTCAGCCGTGGCTTTTCTGGCATCAGATGACGCATCTTATATTACGGGCGAAACTCTTAATGTAAATGGCGGCATGTATATGCCCTAAGGCATGATATTTATAAAAAAACCTTATTTAGTATGAAGTAATAGACTAAATAAAGTTTTTTTTAACATCTATACTGGTATATCCGATTAGATTTCACTAAAATAGCGGCACGTAAATAAACACACTGAAAGGTTGGTTTTATTCAGCCTTATCAAATTACTGTGCAATTGGGCAGAATTTGTAAATTGCGGTGTTGCAAAGAATTGCATAAGAATTATGGAGATTTTATAAAATGAGTAGTGTTGAAGAAAGAGTTGCTAAAATTGTTGTTGAACAATTAGGCCTTAAAGAAGACGAAGTAAAACCAGAGTCATCTTTTGTTGATGATCTGGGTGCTGACTCTCTGGATACCGTTGAACTGGTTATGGCTCTTGAAGAAGAATTTGAAACTGAAATTCCAGACGAAGAAGCTGAAAAAATCACTACTGTTCAGCTGGCTATTGATTACATCAATGCCCATATTGACGGCTAATTAAAAAGATTTTTTCTTTTTAATACCTGATATTTCCTAAAGCCGTATTTAACATTGCAATTCATATCTGCCTTGTTAAACCGGCTTTACTTATTTATACCCTGTCATATTTATTGAGTGTTGTCCTTCACTCTTTTCTGCCTGAAGACACTTTATATTCGGTTGGAAACTAAAGACAGACTACAGTTAATAATGTATTGTCCGGGTTTATTTTTGGAGAATTTTTTTGGCTAAGAGACGAGTTGTTATTACCGGTCTTGGGATGGTCTGTCCAGTAGGTTTAACGGTTGCAGAATCCTGGGAAAATATTCTTGCAGGTAAAAGCGGTATTGCACCAATTGAACATTTTGATACCAGTGCCTTCAGTGTAAAATTTGGCGGTTCGGTCAAAAATTTTGATGTTGAGCAATACCTGTCCAGAAAAGATGCCAAAAAAATGGATACCTTTATTCACTACGGTATGGCGGCAGGCATTCAGGCCATTGAAGATGCCGGCCTGGAAGTAACTGAAGAAAATGCTTGGCGTATCGGGGTTTCAATCGGTTCCGGTATCGGCGGTCTGCCCGGTATTGAGAAAGGCTTTAATGCCTTCTTAAAAGGTGGTCCCCGTAAAATATCCCCGTTTTTTGTGCCCAGCAATATTATTAATATGATTTCAGGAAATTTGTCTGTTAAGTACGGCATGAAAGGCCCGAACCTAGCCATGGCAACGGCCTGTGCTACAGCTACCCATAGTATTGGAGATGCGGCCCGTATTATTGAATACGGTGATGCCGATGTTATGATCACCGGCGGTGCTGAAATGGCGACCTCTGAAACCGGTCTGGGCGGTTTTGCCGCAGCGCGGGCCTTATCCACCCGCAATGATGATCCAGAAGCCGCTTCCAGACCTTGGGACAAGGATCGGGACGGTTTTGTACTCAGTGACGGTGCCGGTGTTGTGGTACTGGAAGAATATGAATTTGCCAAAGCTCGCGACGCTAAAATTTATGCTGAAGTACTGGGCTTTGGTATGAGTGGTGACGCCTATCATATGACCCTGCCTTCCAAAGGCGGAGAAGGTGCCAGCCGTTGTATGGATATGGCTCTAAAAAATGCCAGTCTGAATCCGGAACAGATCAATTATATTAATGCCCATGGTACTTCTACACCTGCAGGTGATCTGGCTGAAACAGAAGCAGCTAAACGGACGTTTGGTGACGATGCCTATAAGTTGACCATGAGCTCTACCAAGTCCATGACCGGACATCTGCTTGGCGCAGCAGGCGGTATTGAGGCTGTCTTTACAACGCTGGCTATCCGTGATCAGGTGGCGCCGCCAACCATTAACCTGGATAACCCTGATCCGCAATGTGATCTGGATTATGCTGCAGGCAGTGCAAAGGAAATGAATATTGATTATGCCATTTCCAACTCCTTTGGTTTTGGCGGCACCAATGGCACATTAATCCTAGGCAAGGTTTAATTTCAGAATCGTCCCGATTTAACCCGACTACTTATTGCTTTTAGCTATTAACTGATTATAGTTATTAACTGGTTAAGTCGGGACACTTTGTTTTTAATGGTTCTTATCAACTATGACAGTTTGCCAGGTTACAGAACTACCGCTTAATAATCTTAAAAACCTGCCTACGTTTTATCGTTTCCACCAGTATTCTCCTGAAGATTATCCTTATTTCCTCAGCAGTACCAGCTGTAGTGAACCCACTGGGCCTGATATTCATCAGGGAGACTCTAATTTTGATATCCTGTTTATTCGTCCTGAGCATAGGCTGATGCTGGATCAGGGCAGGACGCTCAGCTTTTCAGATAATAACCCTTCAGAAAAACTGACTATTGATAAGCAAAAAGGTTTTCTTGATAACTTTAATTCGCTGTATCAGGCATCGGCTTCTGATGAAAGCTCCGAATTTGATTTTTTACCGTTTCACGGCGGCTGGTTTATCTTTCTCTCTTACGAACTGGCTCAGGAAGTTGAGCCGGTATTAAAACCGTTTATGTTGAACAATCAGACACAGCAGTGCCTGCCGCTGGCTTATGCTGCCAGGGTCAGGCAGGCTCTGATTATTGACCATCAAAAAAAATGCCTGTTCTTTGTAACGGAGCAGAGCATTGAACATAAAGCAGCCCTGCAGGCACTGCAAAATGATATTGAACAGATACTATCAGAACCGGAATCTCTCCTGCAGATTGAAGACTTGCTGCTTAATTTGCAGGAAGAACCTGAACAGCCGTTTTTATCTTCTGTAGAACGTGTCCGCAGGTATATACGCGACGGTGATGTTTTTCAGGTCAATATGTCCCGTCTCTGGCAGGCGGATATTGGCAGCCTTGAGCGCATTAATAGCCCTGAGCCTACTAGTCGCCATAAACATTCTGACTTTGCCGCCTCTGTCTATAAAAAACTAAGCCAGTCTAATCCGGCGCCTTTTTCCGGCCTAGCAGGATTTAAAACAGAATCTGGCCGGGCTAGCATTATTTCATCCTCTCCGGAACGCCTGTTAAGTATTAAAAACAACCGCCTTGAATCCAGGCCCGTAGCAGGTACCCATCCGCGCGGTATTTCTGATGAAGAAGATCAGCGCCTGATAGAACGTCTGCATAATCACCCTAAAGAACAGGCTGAACATATTATGCTGATTGATCTGATCCGTAATGATCTGGGGCGTGTCTGTGTGCCCGGTACGGTCCAGGTGGATGAATTGATGGTCAATGAAAGCTATGCTCATGTTCATCATATTGTGTCAAATGTGGTTGGGGAATTGCAGAAGGACAAAACACCGGTGGATGCTATTAAGGCTTTATTTCCCGGTGGAACCATTACCGGCTGTCCTAAAGTTCGCTGTATGGAAATCATTGCCGAACTGGAACAGTGTCCCCGGGGTGCTTATACCGGCTCTATGGGCTATATTAACCGGGACGGCAGTATGGATCTCAATATTTTAATCCGTACTTTTGTTCTGCAGGAGCAGCCTGCAGAAGATAAAGCACCAACAGCCCCTGCTGGACAGAAACTCAGTTTCAGAGCAGGAGCAGGACTGGTGTTTGATTCCATTGCACAACGGGAATTACAGGAAACCAGAGCCAAGGCCAGAGGGCTGATCAGAGCATTGGGGCTGAATTAAGAATTAATACTTATGACATGGATTAACGGACAATTTCAGTCCTCCCTGCCTGTTTCTGACCGGGGGCTGGCTTATGGTGATGGTATTTTTGAAACCATTGCCTGCATCAATCAGAAACTGCACCTCTGGTCCCGTCACTGGCAACGTCTGCAGCAGGGTGCAAAACAGCTGGTTCTGGAACTTCCGGAACAGCAGACTTTATTACACTGGATAGAACAGGCTCTGGCTGAAAAAAACAATCCGCCGCTGGCTGTGGTTAAAATTATTATTACCCGGGGTTCCGGCGGCAGGGGATATAAAAGTCCTGAACAGCCGCAACCACGAACTATTATTACTATTCATCCATGGCCTGAGCGTAATGATAATGACTATCAGCAGGGCATCAGCGCCATGGTCTGCCGGACCTGTCTGGCACCTCAGCCCAGTCTGTCCGGGATAAAACACTTAAACCGACTGGAGCAGGTGCTGGCGGCACAGGAACTGTCGGCCAATAATTGTCGGGAAGGTCTTATGTTGGAGTGTGCACCGGCCACCAATGATAAATCTGCTAAAAAAATAGTAACAGAAGGTGTTAGTTCCAACCTGTTTTTTGTGAGCAGAGGACAGTTATTCACTCCAGAAATTATTTATAGTGGCGTCAACGGCACAATACGTAGTGAATTACTGGAGCGAGTACAGGCTCTGGATATACCGCTGTCAATGGGCCGCTATACATTACAGGAAGTACTGAATGCCGATGAAGTGTTTTTTACCAATAGTATTTTTGGTATCCTTCCTGTCAGTAAAATAATTTATCAACAAGGCCAGAATAGCAGACACTATCAGCAACGTGATGTGAGTATGCAACTGGCAAAAAGCCTGAACCCGGAGCTGCAGCGCCTCTGCCAATTTAATACCCTATGATAAAACGATTAATTAAACTGATTGCCATATTATTACTGATTGCCAGCTTTGCCGGAGCCTGGTACTGGAATCAATATAATGTGTTTTTACAGACTCCGCTGAGTTTTTCTGACGATGCCGAGCGTACTGAACAGAACTTTATCATCTATAAGGGCGACAGTATAAAAAAAGTCGCCCGTAAACTGCAGGAGCAGCACTTTATTGAGCATCCCCAGTACTTCTGGCTCTATACCCGCTTATCCAAACAGGCTGAAAAAATAAAAGCAGGAGAATATACGCTTACCTCAGGCATGACAGTAGAGGAACTGGTGAACCGCTTTGTATCGGGTAAGGTGAATCAATATGCCCTGACTATTGTGGAAGGCTGGACAGTTAAAGATGCTCTGGCTCAGATAAATAAAGATCCCAATCTGGTTCACACACTGGATAAGGAATCGGTTAAAGAAGTATTAAAAAAACTGCCGGAGTTGTTGAACAGCCCTTATAAAACCCTTGAAGGTCTGATTTATCCGGATACCTATAAGTTTCCCAGAGGAACCACCGATCTGCAGTTTATTGAGCGTGCCTACAAACAGATGCAGCGTGTTCTGGAGCAGGAATGGCAGCAAAGAGAGAAAGACCTGCCGCTTAAAACCCCTTATGAGGCTCTAATCCTGGCTTCTATTGTAGAAAAAGAGTCCGGCGTCAGCAGTGAGCGCAGTAAAATTGCCGGGGTATTTATCCGGCGTATTAAAAAGAAAATGCGTCTGCAGTCTGATCCCACCATCATTTACGGTATGGGCGATGACTATAAGGGAAATATCCGGCGTAAAGATATCAATAAAAAGACGGCCTATAATACCTACCAGATAGACGGTCTGCCGCCGACGCCGATTGCTATACCCGGCCGGGAAGCTTTACATGCCGTACTGCATCCTGAAAAAGGCAAGAGCCTGTATTTTGTTGCTGATGGCAGCGGCGGCCATGTATTTACTAATAATTTGAAGGCGCATAATAAAGCCGTGCGCAAATACATCCTTAAAAAGAAGAATTAAATGTATCCAGGCAAATTTATTACCATAGAAGGGACAGAAGGGGC
Organism: Gammaproteobacteria bacterium; assembly: GCA_048563625.1. GTDB lineage: Bacteria > Pseudomonadota > Gammaproteobacteria > GRL18 > GRL18 > JANELJ01. The sequence goes on from JBHNNM010000050.1 coordinate 8,511, forward strand.
GGGTAAATCCACCAGTTTAAATTATATAAAGGACGTTCTGCAGCAAAAAGGTATTGTTTTTATTACCACCCGGGAGCCGGGTGGTACCCCCATTGCTGAAAAAATACGCGAACTGCTGCTGGATAAAGCGAATACCGCCTTATGTGATGATGCCGAATTACTATTAATGTTTGCATCTCGGGCACAGCATTTAAATGAACTGATTATTCCGGCACTGCAATCCGGTCAGTGGGTGATCAGTGATCGTTTTACCGATGCCACCTATGCCTACCAGGGCGGCGGCAGAGGACTGCCCTGCGAAAAAATTACCCAGCTTGAGCAATGGGTTCAGGGTGACTTGCGTCCTGATGCCACTATTTTACTGGATATTCCCGTCGAGCAGGGTATGGAGCGGGTACGCAGTCGGGGCGAGACAGATCGCTTTGAAGAAGAGCAGATGTCTTTTTTCAGTCGCATCCGCGAAGCCTACCTTAGGCTCGCCAGAGAAAACCCGCAGCGTTATTATATTATTGATACCCGCCCGGATATTGAAGAAGTTTATCAGCAGCTGGACAGGGTACTGAAAAAGCTGGTCGATAATGTCTGATCCCGCCGCTGTATCTGAACCCATACTGACCGCCCGCTTATACCCCTGGCATCAGTCGCTCTGGCAGCAGTTAGCCGGTGATCAGCATAAGCTGGACAATTTCCCTCATGCTTTATTATTAAGTGGTCTGGCCGGTAGCGGAAAAAAAGCTCTGGCGGCTTACCTGGCTCAGACCTTAATGTGTCATGCACCGCTAGCGGATCCTCAGAATGGTTCCCTGAAGCCCTGCCAGCAATGTCGCTCCTGTCAGTTATTTAATTCCGGTAATCACCCCGACCTGTATTATCTGAGTACACCGGAAGACAAAAAAATCATTCCGGTAGAAAATGTCCGGGATCTGATCCAGTGGACAGTATTAAGCAGTCAGCTGCTGCATAAAAAAGTCGTTATTATAGAACCGGCTGATGCTATGAACCAGAATGCCGCCAACAGCCTGTTAAAAACCCTGGAAGAACCATCAGCCAATACCGTCCTGATCCTGGTAACCAGCAAAAAACAGTCCTTACTGCCGACTATTCGCAGTCGCTGTCAGACACTTGATATTGCCCTGCCGGAACCTGCTGCAGCCCGGCACTGGCTACAGGAGCAGGGGATAGAACAACCGGAACTGATGCTGGCACTGGCTGCAGGTTCACCCCTCAAGGCCCGTGATATGTCCGATGATAATGCCCAGGCCGTTCGTAAAATAGTACTGGATAGTGTTTTACAGATTGCATCGGGCAGTGACGATCCGGTTAGTGCAGCCGAACGATTATTTAAACTGACCAGTAGCAAAAAGACCAAAACCACCAGAAGCAAGGCAGGGAAAAATAATGTATCCGCCAGTGCATCTGATATTATTTACTGGTTGGATTCGGTCTGGACTGATCTGGCCAGAATAAGCCAGCTACAGGCTTTAATAGATGCCCGGTCATTTATCAGCAATCTCGATTATGAGCAGGACTTGCAACAATTATCAAATAGATTATACTTAAAAAAACTTTTGCAACTATCTGATTCAGTAAATAAAGCCTACTTTGAAATTCAGGGCTCAGTGAATTTCAACCTGTTACTGGAAAAATTGCTGATTAACTGGAAAGATTGCCTTAAGTAACCTACTATTTAAAATTAAAAGAAAATATTCAGTATTTTTTAGAACAGAACAGTAGTTAGAACAGTAAAGAGTTTTTGTATTATGATGCGTCCCAGTCAGGCCAGACAGAGTATTTTATCGCTATCCATTAAGGACAAGAGTGAGCTGTATGCGGCTTATATGCCTTTTATTAAAAACGGCGGTCTGTTTATTCCCACCAATAAGCAATACAAACTCGGCGATGAAGTGTTTATGCTGCTCACTTTGCTGGATGAAAAAGAAAAACTGCCTGTGGCTGGTACCATCGTCTGGATCACTCCCACTGGTTCCTAGGGCAATCGTGCTGCCGGAGTCGGGGTTCAGTTCAGTGAACAGAATAATGGTCAGGCACAGAAAAAAATTGAAACCTATCTGGCCGGTGCCCTACAGTCAGATCGACCTACCCATACCATGTAACTTCTCCATACTATGTAAAATGTGCTCTGATTGATTTTTCATCAGATCCTTAAATTCTGCTAAAATACTCTGTTTTATTGTAACTACTCAGTATAAATTAAAGTAACGTAGAGTGAATGGCTGCAGGTACTGGATTTACAGGGTTTTGAAAACATGGATGTACTTGAGCGCCCCTGGAAATTCAGTACCTGTAGACAGTCACGGTCAGGTACACTGAATAGTTACGTTAAATTTACAGGAACATTATAATGTCTCAGGAACAGCCGCTGAAGTTTGTCGATTCACATTGTCATCTGGATATGCTGGATCTGAATGACTTTGACCAGTCCATGGACAAGGTTATTGAGCAGGCCAAAGCGCATAATGTCACTGAAATGTTGAGTATTTCAGTGGATCTGGACTCTTTTCCGCGGGTACTGGCGACAGCAAAAGAGTATCCCAATGTCCATGCCTCGGTGGGACTGCATCCCTGTCATGCTCCCGATACTATGGTCAGTGTTGATGAACTGTTCAAACTGGCCGATGATCCCGATGTAATTGCAATTGGTGAAACCGGGCTGGATTATTATATGAACGACGGCATCTGTCCCAGGGGGGAGAATTTTGAGTGGCAGAAACAGCGTTTCCGTACTCATATTCAGGCAGGTATTGCTACTAACAAACCCCTGATCATTCATACCCGCGATGCCAAAGAAGACACCCTTATGATCCTGGAACAGGAAAATGCCAGTCAGTGCGGTGCTATTATGCATTGTTTTGTGGAGGATATCCCCACTGCTGAAAAAGCCCTGGAACTGGGGTTTTATATATCCTTTTCCGGTATTGTAACCTTTAAAAATGCCCGTTCCATACAGGAAGTGGCCGCAATGGTGCCGGATAATCGGCTGTTAATAGAAACCGATTCACCTTACCTGGCCCCGGTGCCGATGCGGGGCAAAAAAAACCAGCCGGCTTATGTGTCCTATATTGCCGAATTTCTGTCTGAACTGAGAAACTGCAGTGTAGAACATATTGCCCGGATCACCCGGGATAATTATTTCCGCCTGTTTAACCTAAATAGTCCGCCCTGAACAAATCATAGTGTATTGATTTATAAGGAAATGTTGGTGAGTTTTGGGTGTTAAATTTGCAAGTTTTTGGTAAAATAAGCCTTATTACCTTGCAAATTTC
>JBHNNM010000051.1:0-11690 GCA_048563625.1 Gammaproteobacteria bacterium
TTTCGCCTTTCTTTTTGCCTGCCTGCTGTGCCGCCGGGCAATTTTGTCTGGATGCAGTTGCTCATTACAGAGTACTTCCAGAAGCAGCCATTGCTGTTCATGCAGTTCAATAAAACGAGCCCGGTTCATCGTCTACCCACCAGATAATTAGCAATCGACACGATTCGATCACTGGCCGCATGACCGGACTGCTGATCCAGATCCTTAACCAGGGGGGTGGCCAGCAAAGCCAGTTCTTCTGCCCGCTCAGGTGAAAACTGACTCAGTCGTTCTGCATAACTGACAATACTCTGCTGTTCTCTGGCGGTCAGTGCCAAGGGCGGTGCTACCGGTTCTGCCTGTGGAATCCTGGCTATATGCTGCTGGCTGCGCTTATACACGACAATGGTGTCCGCAGCCAGATCCCCCAGTCGTCTGAAATCCTTGCTAAAGAGCATGGAAATAAAACCCAGGATATAAAAAAACGGCAGGAAATCCACGGTTCTAAGCAGGTTCCTGAGCATGGATGCGCCCCAGTTTACCAGCGTACCGTCCATCAGCAGAACCTGAATTTTCATCACCTTTTTGCCCGGTGTCTGGCCATGCATATAAACTTCAAATAACACCGGGTAAAACCAGTTGATAATAAAGACGGCAATCAGGAACAGGCCCATACCAAAATCACCCAGAGAAGGCAGTGCAATACCCAGCAGAAACAGCAACCCCCCCTGGATCAGTGCATCCAGCAGCCATGCAATACTGCGGACATAAAAACCGGCACAGGTAAGCGGTAGTTCCACCCCTTCAGGGGTTTCTATTTTTTTTATTGTATCAAGCATGTCCCTTTACTTTTTATTTTGTACCAAACCAGTCTAAATTGAAGTAATTTAGAGTGAATGGCTACAGGTACTGTTTTTACAGGGTTTTGAAAACACGGATGTTTTCACAAAGCGATACATGGACGTACTTGAGCGCCCCTGGAAAGACAGTACCTGTAGACAATCACGGTTAGATACACTAATTTACTTTATTTTAAACGCAGAGCAGAAAGTCAATAAGCCTCCCATTCTGTCATAAATATGCCACGAAAAACAGTTATGATATTCCCGAAATTAAAGATAAGACGATAAAAGGTCTTACAAAAAATCATACAAAAAATAAGCCGATAATTACATAAACTTCAGAAGATCCCTACATCTTTTATTTTTTGACAGCGTTACAATAAATACATAAATTAAGATTAAAGCATAAATACTAATACCAATAATAGAACATCTTAAGGCTTACACATTTTAAAGCTCTTTGAAAATGTAAGTACGCGGAGAGAACAATGAAGAAAATTATAACCTTACTGACTACTGCTACTTTTTTTGCTATTGCCTGCTCACTGATTGACCAGTTTGTATGGAATAATGACTTTAACTGGGTCAATGTTATTATCGGCTTTATTGCAGGTGCAGTTCTGGTTGTTCTAGGCAGCAATTCCTCCAGACCTCATACCAATAAAATGGCTTAATTAATAATAATTCCTGTTCCCGCGCTCTGCGTGGGAACACCTACCAAATTCTATTTTTATCCCTTTATTCCGGTCTCTCAATACCCAGTTTTTTCATTCTTGAGCGCAAAGTACTTGAAGGTATATCCAGTACTTCTGCGGCACCTTTTTTACCACCAATCACCCAGTTCAGTTTTTCCAGCACTGAAATAATATAATCCTTTTCATTTTCAGCCAGGGTTTTAAAGCGGGGGCGGGCAGTTTCATTATCATGTGCCATAACCACCTGGCTGCAGGTTACCGGTACCAGGGCATCATCAATATCGATAATATCACTGCGGGCCAGTATGGCAGAACGCTCAATAACATTCTGCAGTTCCCGAATATTACCCGGCCAGTCATAATCCATTAGCAGTTCCATACTCACTTCAGAAACCCCTTTAAGCGGCTTGCCCAGTTTTTTGGACAGGCGTGAGAGAAATTTTGCCAGCAGCAGAGGAATATCAGATTTGCGTTCTCTTAAGGGCGGGACAGTTAAGGGAAAAACATTCAGACGGTAAAATAAATCCATGCGGAATTTACCTTCATCCACCATCTGTTTCAGATCCCGGTTGGTAGCAGCAATAATACGGACATCCACCTTAATCACTCCACCGCTGCCGACCCGCTGAATTTCCTGTTCCTGCAGTACGCGCAGTAATTTTACCTGCACATCCAGAGACAGTTCGCCAATTTCATCCAGAAAAATGGTGCCTTTGTCCGCCAGTTCAAAATGACCGGTGCGATCACTGACGGCACTGGTAAATGCCCCCTTAACATGGCCGAATAATTCACTTTCCACCAGCGATTCAGGAATGGCGCCGCAGTTGACTTTAATCAGCGGTCGGTCTTTGCGCGGACTGAACTGGTGAATGGCTCTCGCCATGGATTCCTTGCCAGTACCTGATTCACCGTTAATCAGAACGGTGGTATCGGTCATGGCCACCTGGCGGGCTTCTTCCATGGTCTTTTTCAGGGCGCTACTCTGGCCGATGATTTCACCATAATCCTGCTCGGTACGAATTTCTTCCTGCAGATAGACATTTTCGGCCTGCAGCTTTTCCTTTAGCTCCTTAACAGTAGACAAGGCCTGATTTAGAGCCTGTTCCCGCGCTTTACGCTCAGAAATATCCTTGAACACTACACAGGCACTGCTGATATCTACGGTTCCGTTAATGGCGGTTACCGTATATTCCACCGGCAGCGCCTGTCCGTCCCGGCTCCAGAAAATATCACTGTCACTATGCCTGACCTGCTGATCCTGAAGCGTCTGCAATACCGGGTTTTTGTCCCGGGGATAACGCTGTTCCTGCGTATCGGTATGCATTAACAGCTCATGAAAATCCTTTCCCACCATATCGGCTTCTGTCCAGCCGGTTATTTTTTCTCCGGCCGGATTGACAAAGGTGATCCGCCCCTGCTTGTCCACACCCAGCAGACCTTCGCCCATGGATTCCAGGATAATGGCATTGTCTTCTTCCAGCTGACGGTTTTTCTGTTCAAGGGCCTGTTCCAGCCGGCGGATTTTTATATGGGTTTCAACCCGGGCAATGACCTCATCAGCCTGAAAAGGTTTGGCCACATAATCCACTGCACCCACAACAAAACCTTTTACCTTGTCTTCCACATCATCCAGAGCAGAAAGAAAGATGACCACGGTATCAGCCAGAGCCGGATCATTCTTAATTTGACGGCAGACTTCATAACCGTCCATACCGGGCATCATAATATCCAGTAATACCAGAGCCGGCTGAATCTTGTGGGCAATATTTAGCGCATCTTCGCCGTTTTTGGCCAGTAATAATTTATAACCGCGGCCTTCCAGGGTCTGATAAAGCACCTGCAGATTGGTTGGATTGTCATCCACCAGTAATAAAGTTTCCTGTTCCTGGCTGATACCTTTATTTGACGGCATTACTGGTCTGTTTCCTTAAGTTCGGCAATGATGGCTTCTGTGATGTGCGCGATACCGGTAAAATCAAAATCCCTGATCTTGCCAGATAACTGTTGTTTTAAATGAGCCGGTATTTCCACCACATGCTGCAGGCTATTATACACGCTCTGTATCTGCCTGATGTCACCGACTTCACTGGATTCCAGCATCTTCTCTAACAGGGCGAATAAATCCTTTTGCTCTATATGCTGCTCAATAGCAACATCACTATTGCCTGTGGTCTGCTCTGATGAGCCCTTCCTGGTCTCCCAGATAAATTTTAATCCGGTATGCTGTTCTATTTTTCGAAAAACCTGAGCAATTTTAAAGGGTTTGGCAATAAAGTCATCCATCTGAGCATCCTGCAGGGCTTCTGAGGCATCAGGAAAAACACTGGCAGTCATGGCAATTATGACCACATCCCAGGGCTGTGCCTGCTGGCTGATCTGCTCCCGTATTGTCCGGGTGGCTGTAATGCCGTCCATTTCCGGCATTCTGATATCCATCAGCACTAGGGCAATGCGGTGTTTCAGAGTCAGTTCCACGGCCTGCCGACCATTAACAGCAATCATAACCTTAAAACCGGCAGCCTGCAGAATCCGCTTAAAGATATCCCGGTTGGTTTCCCTGTCATCTACAATTAAAGCGTTTATTTGCACATTATCCGGTAAATGAGGAATGCTTGTATCATCATCATTTTCCAGCGCCGGCACCGTCAGTTCAGCATCACTGACCTCTATCAAAGGCAGGGAGAATGCAAAGGCGCTGCCCTTGCCGTATTCGCTCTGCAAACTAATACTGGTTCCCCCAATTTCCCTGACCAGACGCTGACTAATGGCCAGTCCCAGACCGGTACCCCCGGCATCAATACCCTCTTTAGCCTGTTGAAAGGCATCAAAAATACTTTGCTGTTTATCATTGGGGATGCCGATACCAGTATCCTCTACAACAAAATGAATACGCCGTTCCAAGCTGTTATCAGACTGAAAATCCATCTGTTCAAATACCTTGAGTGTTATGCTGCCTTTATGAGTAAATTTAACGGCATTACCCAGCAGGTTGATCAATACCTGTCTTAATTTTGTAGCATCGGTTTTAATCCCTCGGGGCAGGCTGTCCTGCAGATCCAGCACCAGTTCCAGCCCTTTAGCAGCCACTCGGGGTGAGACCATGTCATAAACCCCCTTAATCAGTTCCCGTAAATCCACCGGGCTGATATTAAACTCCATTTTTCCAGACTCAATCCTAGACAGATCAAGTACATCATTAATCAGGGTCAATAGGTGATGACCGCAGCTTTTAATAGCATCTAGACTTTCCATCTGCTCTGCCGTAACCTGCCGGTCATTCTGCAGGATCTGGGCATAACCCAGCACCCCGTTTAATGGGGTTCTTAATTCATGGGACATATTGGACAGAAATTCACTTTTTGTTTTACTGGCTTCTTCGGCCGCTTCCTTGGCATCGATAATCGCCTGTTCTGTCAGCTTTCTTTCGGTCAGATCCTGCAAAATAGCAATAAACACCGGCTCATCATTCATAACCGCTGCGGTCAGAATAATTTCTGCCGGAAACGGTTCACCATTCAGGCGTTCAAAAACCAGCTCATATTGCTGATAACCGCTCCGGCCTGCCTGCTCCATCAACTCATTGATAATATCATAAGCAGCCCGGCCATCGGGCTGAATCGGCTGTGCCAGAGAATACAGATGTGAACCCAGTACTTCATTTTTGTCTCTGATTCCGAACAGAGCCAGAAATGCATGATTACAATCCAGGATGCCCTCATCGGAACACAGTAAATTAGCCTGGGATGAACTTTCAAACAGCACCCGAAACTTTTCTTCTTCTCGTTTCCGCTCAGTAATATCATGAGCCATGCCTTCCAGGGCAATAATACGGCTTTTTTCATCCTTAACCGGTACTTCAATGACTTCAAAACGCAGTGCTTCGCCGCTGCGGTTGCGGATCTCCATTTCAAAGGCTTCCTGCTGCTCTCCCTTGAAAGTCCGTTCAATCAATTCTTCTGCCTGTTTATTAAGCGGGTTATCCGTTACATATTCTCTGAAAAAGTTCTGAAATTCATCCGGTGTATAACCCAGAATTTTTTCTACTGATGGACTGACATAAGATATCTGACCACTTTTATCATGGGTAAAATAGAAATAACGGCCTTTAAGCCCCTGTACCATGCGACTGAAACCTTCTGAACGGGCCTTACGGATATCCTGTTCCCGTTTATTCAGCCGAGCCGCCATATCGGTAAAACTTTCTGCCAGCAGACCAATTTCATCATTGCTGTTGACTTCCACCACGGCATCCAGATTACCTTCGGCAACGGATTTTACACCGGCGGTTAAACGCGCCAGAGGCTGGGTGATCTTGCCAATCACCAACCAGACCGTCACCAGTATCAGCAATAAAGATACCAGCAGAACCACAGCGATACGTATCCCCTCATGGCGAACCCTGGCCAGTACTACATCCTCCGGAACCCGGACCGCGATACTCCACTGGGTACTGGCAATAGGATAATAGGCGACCCATTGGCGAGTGTCCGTATCCCAGCCATTGAACTTCATCACACCGCGCTGACCAGAAGTCATTTTATCCGCCAGCTCCTTAATTAGGGGACGATGATATTTTTCTGCATCCTTATAGATGGAATTTGTCATAATCTGTGAAGGGTCGGGATGGTAAATATAATCCCCTTTGTGGGTAATAATAATAATATCCATCTCCGTATCCACCCGCTGATCCACATTCTGTTCTAGGATCTCCAGCTGAACATCCACTGTTGCAACCCCCCTGAACTTACGTTGATAAAAAAACGGAACAGCATAGGTGGCCATAATAATATTACCTACACCCTTATCGAAATAAGGATCAGTCCAGATGGGATGCCGAGACAATTTTGCCTGATCCCACCACTGCCAGTGCCCGGAGGTATAATCGGTAACATCTGCAATATCCAGGGTCTGAATTCTACGTCCCATACGATAAGCATAAGGAGCAAACAATTCATTGTCATATTCCGGATCACGTTCAAAGGCAATGGCACTGCCATAAACAATCCGGTTATGTCGTAGATTGGATTTGACCTGGGCAAACAGCTGATGATCGGGGATATTGGGATTCTGCTCAATAATGGCAGCCGTAGAACGGGCTATCTGTGCCGACTCACGCAAATAGCCGGAAAACACCCCGGCATATTGCTGAGTCACACGACGCATCACTTCTTCTACATCCTGAATAGAATGCAGGTGGATCTGATAGACTCCAAAACCAAAGATCAGCAAATAGATCACGGCAATGGGTAAAACCGTCAGTAATATAATTTTAAAACGGATAGATGAACGCAATGGTTTTTCCTGAATGTTATCCACTGCAGTATACAAAACCCCATTACATACGACAAATGTATGTTATTATAACCGCTCAACAAATCAGCACTGAACGAACACTGACTAATACAGACAAACCGCATGAAAACCCTTAACGATTATTCTCTGACCGAATTAAAACTTATCTATAATATTCTGCATGCCAATGTCCAGAATCATTTTGAACTTATGGACTCAGAACTTATGTCCGATTTACAGAAACATTTACAGACTATGGCCGCACAGAAAGGTATTGATGTCACCCATCATGCACAATGGAAAGCCTAGCTGGATGACCAGCCCCTGTTTCCTGTTGATGAAGCTCCGGGGGATATTGGCGCTCAAGGCTGACGTTACTTATTTTAGTGGCGGAATATGACCTTTGTATGATTTCCAGTTTCAGCAACTCCTGACTAATTGATAAATACACCAATTATGATAAAGACGGATCGATTGGAACCACTAAAATACAACATTAACATTACCAAAGCTCATAAATTACGAGAGTTTTGATGAAATTCACAGAAGACTCAAGAGTCAAAATCCCTACCATCCTGCACCTTATTCGGCTGGGCTATGAATATCTATCACTAAAAAATGCAAACTGGGATATTGAAACCAACATCTTCCCTGATATTTTCAGACAGTCGATTGCCAGACTTAATCAAGAGATAGATCAGGATGATATTACACGCTTGCTGGAAGATGTAAAGCTAAGCCTGGATAACGAAGACCTTGGCAAAGCTTTTTATGAAAAACTTACTGACCAGTCCGGTACCAGACTTATTGATTTCAATAACTTTAACAATAACAGCTTCCATGTGGTTACCGAGCTGACCTATCAACAGGATGATGAGGAATTTCGCCCGGATATTATTCTGCTCATCAATGGCATGCCGCTGGTATTTATTGAAGTCAAAAAGCCTAATAACCGGGAAGGTGTCCTGGCAGAACGTGCCCGGATAAACACTCGATTTCAAAATCCCAAATTCCGCCGTTTTGTTAATATCACCCAGCTCATGCTGTTCTCCAATAACATGGAGTATGATGATGAATCTCCATACCCCATAGAAGGTGCATTTTACGCAAGTCCTTCCTACCATGAGCCGATATTCAACTATTTCCGTGAAGAAGAAACCTTTAATCTTACCGCGCTGTTACATCCTGAAAATGATGAAACAGAAAACACGGTACTTAAAGACAATAACCTGGAGGTTATCAAGAACAATCCGGAGTTTATTACCAATAAATCACCGGAAACACCCACCAACCGCCTCTGTACTTCATTATTAAGTCGTGAACGATTAGCTTTCGTACTTTAATATGCACTGGCCTATGTGCATGAAACCGACGGCATTCAAAAGCATGTCATGCGTTATCCGCAATTGTTTGCCACCAAAGCCATTGAGAAAAGGCTGAATGAAGGCATCAGAAAAGGCATTACCTGGCTACCCAGGGCAGCGGAAAAACGGCTCTGGCTTATTACAATGTTAAATATTTAACCCATTACTTCCAGCAGCAGAATATTATTCCTAAATTCTATTTTATTGTAGACAGGCTGGATCTGCTGACCCAGGCGCAAAGGGAATTTACCAGCCGGGGGCTTATTGTCCATATTATCAATTCCCGTGAGGCATTTTCTCAGGATATCAAGGCCACCAGGGTTCTGCACAATCATTCCGGTAAACCGGAAATTACCGTGGTGAATATCCAGAAGTTCAAAGATGATCCCGATGTAGTAGAGACCAAAGACTATAATATCGATATTCAACGCATCTATTTTCTCGATGAGGTTCATCGCAGCTATAACCCAAAAGGCAGTTTTCTGGCCAATCTCAGCCAGTCCGATACTAACGCAATTAAAATTGGTCTTACCGGCACACCACTACTGGGTAATGACTACAACTCGCGAGACCTGTTTGGCGATTATATTCATAAATATTATTACAATGCTTCCATTGCAGATGGCTACACCCTGCGACTGATCCGTGAAGAAATTGCCACCAACTATAAAATGGTATTACAGCAGGCACTGGAAGAAGTGGAAGTTAAAATGGGCGATGTGGATCGCAAGCTCATTTACGCCCACCCCAGCTTTGTGGTGCCAATGCTTGACTATATTGTAACGGATTTCGAAAAAAGCCGGGGAGCAATGAATAATGCAACCATCGGCGGCATGGTCATATGCGACAGTGCTGATCAGGCCAGACAACTGTATGAAATATTTGAAAACAAATATGCCGCAAACCAGTATATTAGTGATGCGTCTAATACCTTCCATGCACCACCCCAACTTATTGAAGATGCCCCCAGTTATACCCGTCAGATAAAACAGGCCAATAAAGTCACAAGCGCAGCACTTATCCTGCATGATACAGGCACAAAAGAACAACGCAAAGACCAGGTGGAAGATTTTAAAGCCGGCAAAATCGACTTACTGTTTGTCTATAACATGCTGCTTACCGGCTTTGATGCAAAACGCCTTAAAAAACATTACCTTGGGCGCATTATCCGTAAACATAACCTGCTTCAGGCGCTTACGCGAGTCAACCGCCCCTATAAAAGCTTCCGCTATGGCTATGTAGTGGACTTTGCCGATATTCGTAAAGAATTTGATGCCACTAACCGGGCTTACTTTGATGAGCTGCAATCTGAACTGGGCGATGAAATGGAGCATTACTCCAATTTATTCAAATCGCAGGAGGAGATTAAAGAAGAAATCGAACAGATAAAAGATGTACTGTTCCACTTTGATACCGACAATGCAGAAATTTTCTCTCAGCAGATCAGCGAAATTCAGGATCGTGAAGTGGTACTCGCACTTAAAAAGGCACTGACCAATGCAAAAAGCCTGTATAACCTGATTCGCCTGCAGGGTGACTACGAACTACTTACCCATCTGGACTTCCAGAAACTGAACAAGCTCTATATTGAAACCAGTAATCATCTGGATTTGCTCAACCTTAAAGATAATATTGAATAGGGTATGGATACCGCCAATCTATTGAATGTGGCACTGGAAGATATTATTTTTAAATTTACCAAGATCAGCGAAGAAGAACTGATACTGGCAGATAAACTCAAAAACACCCTGCGCCAGACCCGTGAAGCCCTGGCGGGTAACTTTGATCAGCAAGACCCGAAACGATTATTTAAAAAGAAAAACCTCAGCGAAGTCACTCAGGATGAAATGAACCAGAATATTGATGCACTGAAAAAAATCCATAAACGGGTAAAAGAACTCAACCGGCAGAACAAACAACTACGTCAAAAGTATCATGGGGATGCCAAATACACCCGTATTCATAAACGGTTAATCGAAAAAGGCAACATATCAGATAATGAGCGCCGGATATTCGAAGCACTGACCGGCATCAAGCAACAGGCGGATAATCAGGTCATGCAAAACACACAATTACTGGATAACGAAAATTACTTTGAACGAATGATGATGCCCCATGTTATTGAGCAATTTATGAAAAAACAGCACATAAAACTCAACCCCAATGCCTCAAAATATATCAACAAACTGGTAGTTGCAGAATACTTAAACGAATTTAATACAGGGTCACACACGTGGTAGAACTCAAGTTTCACAAAAAAGCAAAGAGCTTATTGACAGCCTTAAAAATATTTGCGCCAACTATGGTCTGGGTAATGATGGCAATGAATTCAAGATCATTACCCAGGTATTTCTCTACAAGTTTCTGAACGACAAATTTGCCTTTGAAGCAAAAAAACTGGATAAAAAAATAGCCCAGGCAGAAAAATGGGAAGAAGCACTCACCGCCATGAGTGAAGACGACCTGGAAATGCTGCAACTGCAAATGGGTGCCAATACTGCCAGACTCAAACCCGTACATTTTATAGCGTATCTGTTCAGCCAGCAGAACAAGCCGGACTTTGCCAAACTGTTTAACGACACCCTGACTGATATTGCCATTACCAATAATGATGTCTTCGCAGTCAAAACCGATGGTGGCGCCAAAGTGAAGCTGTTTGATCGCCTCAGTGACTACATTACCGACCCGTCAAAACAGGATGACTTTTTCCGCGCCATTATCAATAAACTGGTGGAATTCAGTTTCGAGCGAATTTTTACCCAGAAATACGATTTTTACGCCACCATCTTTGAATACCTGATTAAAGATTACAACAGCAACAGCGGCGGCAAATACGCCGAGTATTACACACCCCATGCGGTCGCCCGTATTATGGCAGCCATACTGGTGCCCAGAGAGCAACAGGGCAAAATAAAAAATGTCAGTTGTTACGACCTGTCAGCCGGCTCCGGCACATTGTTAATGAATGTCGCCCATGCCATTCGTGAAAACCGTTGCAGTATCTACACTCAGGATATTTCGCAAAAATCCTACAACCTGCTGCGTCTGAATTTAATTTTAAATAACCTGGTGCATTCCATTCCCAATGTCATTCAGGGTAATACCATATTGCACCCCTACCATAAGGACGGCAAAAATTCGATTACATTGTTTCCAACCCGCCCTTTAAAATGGATTTCAGCGATTTCAGAGACGATCTGGACAGCAAGGAAAACAAGGAGCGCTTTTTTGCCGGCATTCCCAAAGTACCCGCCAAAGCCAAAGATAAAATGGCCATCTACCAGTTGTTTTTACAACATATTATTGCCTCATTAAAGCCCGGCGGCAAGGCGGCAGTTGTCGTACCCACCGGCACCAATGTGTCTATTTTATTTATAGATGATAGCAATAAAGGCGATGTGGTGCTGGTGGATGCCTCCAATCTGGGTAAAAAAGTTAAAGACGGTAAAAACCAGAAAACCGTGCTTAGTATGGAGGAAGAACAACGCATTATTGATGTGTTTAATACCAAACAGGCA
>JBHNNM010000052.1:0-11684 GCA_048563625.1 Gammaproteobacteria bacterium
CGCTCAACGCTCAGCGCTCAACGCTGAACGCCTTAACCCTTAACCCTTAACCCTATCTTTCCATTCCCCAGCCTGTTCCTTAACCTTCTCAATATCAATAGTCATCAACTTCCTCCCCTTCAACAAATGCTTCCCCTGTACCCAAACATCACTCACTTGTTCCCTTGATGCCGAATAAACAATCTGTGAAACCGGATGGTAAACCGGCAGGGTTTCAATAGCATCCAGATCAATAGCAATAATATCTGCCGCCTTGCCTTTTACCAGAGAACCGGTAATGGTATCAATGCCCAGTGCTCTGGCACCGTTTATGGTGGCCATACGCAGAGCTGCATAAGCCGGTACTGAGGAGGCATTACCGCTTACCGCTTTAGCCAGTAAGCCCGCAGACTGTAATTCTCCCAGCATATCCAGATCATTGTTACTGGCTGCACCGTCAGTACCCAGAGCAGTATTGATATTGTTCTCAAGCAAGCGGCTAACCGGACAGAAACCACTGGCCAGCTTCATATTGGATTGCGGGCAATGAACCACATTAACCCCATAACGCTGCAGGACTTCAAATTCGTCTTCCTGCAACTGGGTCATATGCACAGCCAGCAGGGAAGGAGATAACAGGCCCAGTTGTTCCAGTCGTTTAATTGGACGTAGGGCGGTGTTGCTCAGAGACTGCTGAATTTCATCCATTGTTTCATGCAGATGGATATGTACAGGGATATCCAGTTCTTCTGCCAGGGCATTGATTTTAACTAAATTGTCATCCGATACTGTATAGGGTGCATGGGGTGCAAAGGCTGTGGTGATCAGAGGATGATGACGATACTGCTCATACAGTTCCAGTCCCTTGTGCAGGTATTCAGCCCCGTCTTTGGCCCAGGCAGAGGGAAAATCAATGACAATCAGACCTATGCATGCCCGAATACCGCTCTGCTCTGCGGCTTTGGCAGCGGCATCGGGGAAAAAGTACATATCATTGAATGTGGTGGTGCCGCTGCGCAGCATTTCAGCAATAGCCAGTTCCGTACCCTGTTTTACAAATTTATAATTGACGCATTTTGCCTCAGCCGGCCAGATATGGTTATTCAGCCAGTCCATTAAAGTCAGGTCATCAGCCATACCGCGCATCAGTGACATGGCAGCATGGGTATGGGTGTTTATAAAACCGGGCAGCAGGGCATGCTGTTCCAGGTGATGTTCTATAGTCCCTTGGTACTTTTTCCTGCATTTATCGCTTGACAGAATATCCACAATGATGCCGTTGTTAATAACCACAGCATAATGTTCTAAAATGCTTTTGTCTGATTCTGTTTCAGCTTCTAAAGGTATTACCCAGCGACCATAAATGATCTGCTCCACATTCAGCACAAATTCCTCCACAAATTGGCCTGTTTCTTTATAAGAATTGATTATATGATATTGGATTTGATTTTTGTTATAAAAACGGTTTTTTGTACATAAACAAATAATTTAAGGTAACTCCCATGCCCCTGAAAACCTATGACTTTATTAAACCCATTATCTGGAAAGAAGATAAACTGTTTCTTCTGGATCAGCGCCTGCTGCCGCAGGAGGAAACTTATATTGCTCTGGATAATGTTAAGGCCGTAGCACAGGCCATTACTGATATGGTGGTCAGAGGTGCACCAGCCATAGGCATAACCGCTGCCTACGGTATTGTTATTGCCGCTCGTGAACGTTTAAAAGAACAGCCGGAAAACTGGAAAAGTATTATTGAAGAAGATCTGGATATCCTGGCGCAATCCAGACCGACTGCCGTAAACCTGTTCTGGGCCATTGATATGATGCGGGAAGTCATTAAAGGTTTAAATAGTGATGATCCTGTAGCAACGCTGCTAACTATAGCCAGACAGGTACATGAGGATGATATTGCTGCTAATGTGAAAATGGGGCAGTTGGGTGCTGATTTAATCGCAGAACCCTGTTCGGTTCTGACCCATTGTAATGCCGGTGCTCTGGCGACTGGGGGCTATGGAACTGCCCTTGGGGTCATACGCAGTGCTTTTGCCCAGGATAAAATTAGCCATGTTTATGCTGATGAAACCCGTCCCTGGCTGCAGGGTGCCCGTTTAACCGCCTGGGAAATGGTACAGGAGAATATACCTGTGTCATTACTGGTGGAAGGGGCTGTGGCACATATGATAAAAACCTCTCAAACAGACAAACAGCCCATTCGCTGGATCATTGTCGGCTCGGACCGCATAGCCGCTAATGGTGATGTGGCCAATAAAATCGGGACTTATGCTCTGGCAGTAATGGCTAGATATCATGGTATTAAATTTATGGTAGTGGCACCCACTACTACAATTGATATGAATATCAGCAGCGGTGAGCAGATCCCTATTGAAGAACGATCTGATACAGAGGTTCTGGGCTGTTCAGGACAGTCGATAGCCGCTTCAGGAGCACAGGCCAGAAATCCGGCCTTTGATGTTACTCCGGCAGAACTGGTGGATGCGATTGTGACTGAAAAAGGGGTGGTGTTAAAGCCCGATTTTGAGAAAATGAGAGCTTTAATGACAAATGTATTATAAATGCTAAAAAAACAGTTTTTTTACGCCGGTTTTTGGGCACATCAGGGCGGTTTTGTGTTAGAATAATCCGGTTTTCAGTATATCAGAACAGCCTGCATGTTTTGCAAGTGTTAAGCATTAAGGAGCACAATAATAGCATCTTCTTAATGCTGTATTTTTTGCCTAAATAAAGATAAAAAACGGAAATATAACCACTAAATGTCAGATTTTGCAAAAGAACTCCTCCATATAAGTATTGAGGAGGAGATGAAGCAGTCCTATATGGATTATGCTATGAGTGTAATCGTCGGACGTGCACTCCCTGATGTCCGGGATGGACTCAAACCCGTTCACCGCCGGGTCATTTACGCCATGCACGAAACCGGCATGGACTGGAACAAACCCTATAAAAAGTCAGCCCGTATTGTCGGTGACGTATTGGGTAAATATCACCCCCACGGTGATACTGCGGTTTACGATACCATTGTACGTATGGCCCAGGATTTTTCCCTGCGTTATATGCTGGTGGACGGCCAGGGCAACTTTGGTTCAGTGGATGGTGATTCACCGGCCGCTATGCGGTATACCGAAGTGCGTATGGCAAAAATTGCACATGAATTGCTGGCTGATATCGATAAAGAAACCGTTGACTTCAGTCCCAACTACGATGAATCTGAACACGAACCCACTGTACTGCCTACCAAAATACCCAATCTGCTGATTAATGGTTCATCCGGTATTGCCGTGGGTATGGCCACCAATATTCCTCCACATAATCTGACCGAAGTCATTAACGGCTGCCTGGCCTATATTGATAATCCTGAAATCACCATCGCTGAACTGAGCAAACTGATCCCGGGGCCGGATTTTCCGACAGCGGGTATTATTAACGGTTCACTCGGTATACATGAAGCCTATCATACTGGACGTGGTCGGATCCGTGTGCGTGCCCGGACAGAAATTGAAGACATGGGTAATAACCGCGAACGTATCGTGGTAACTGAGCTACCCTACCAGGTTAATAAAGCTCGTCTGCTGGAACGTATTGCCGAACTGGTTAAAGAAAAGAAAATTGAAGGTATTTCCGAACTTCGTGATGAGTCGGATAAAGACGGCATGCGTATGGTTATTGAAACTAAACGTGGCGAACCGGCCGATGTTCTGCTCAATAACCTGTTTAAGCATACGGCGATGCAGAATGTATTCGGCATTAATATGGTGGCACTGGTTGACGGTCAGCCTAAACTGTTTAATTTAAAAGAACTGATTGAACAGTTTATCCGTCACCGACGTGAAGTTGTTAACCGCCGTACGGTATACGAATTACGCAAGGCCCGGGAACGGGCGCATATACTGGAAGGGCAGGCCGTTGCCCTGGCTAATATTGATCCATTAATAAAACTGATTAAGGCGTCTGCCAATCCACAGGAAGCCAAGGCTAAACTGATTTCCACGGCCTGGGAACCTGGTCTGGTTAAAGAACTATTGTCCGGCGGCGGCGAGCAGTCCCGTCCGGATGGTCTGGATGCTCAGTTCGGTCTGGCCCAAGATGGTTATCACCTGTCGCCTGTGCAGGCACAGGCCATTCTTGATCTGCGTCTGCATCGTCTGACTGGACTGGAAATTGAAAAAATTGTAGCCGAATACAAAGAAATCATTGAAAAAATCAAATGGTATCTGGAAATTCTGGGCAGCCAGTCGGTTCTTATGGGTGTAATACGTGAAGAACTTGAAGCCATGATTACTCAGTACGGTGATGAACGCCGTACTGAAATCCGTGAGTCTGAAGACGATCTGTCCTATGAGGATATGATTGTAGAAGAAGATCGTGTAGTTACACTGTCTCACGAAGGCTATGTAAAAACCCAGCCTCTGGCCGATTATACGGCTCAACGTCGCGGTGGCCGGGGCAAGTCTGCTACTTCCATGAAAGATGAAGACTTTATTGATAAGCTGTTTGTCGCCTCCAGTCACGACACCATCCTGTGTTTTACCAATGCTGGTCAGGTGTACTGGAAAAAAGTCTATGAACTGCCACTGGCCAGCCGCGGTTCCCGTGGTCGCCCCATTATCAATATCCTACCGCTGGATCCAGATGAAAAAGTCAATGCCATCCTGCCTATTAAGGAATTTGTTGACGGGCAGTTTATTTTACAGGCGACCGCTAACGGTACAGTTAAGAAAACTCCGTTGCTGGATTATTCACGTCCCAGAAGTAATGGTATACGTGCCATTGAACTGCGTGAAGGCGATAAGTTAATCGATGTCCAGCTCACTGACGGTCAGCAGGATATTATGCTGTTTTCCACGGAAGGCAAGGCCATTCGCTTTAATGAATCACTGGTCCGCTCCATGGGACGTGTGGCAACCGGTGTTCGGGGAATTAAACTCCCTGAAGGACACAAGGTTATTTCCCTGATTGTGGTACCACCAGAATGCGAAGATCGTTATGTACTGACCGCCACAGAAAATGGTTATGGTAAACGTACCCGCATTTCAGAATACCCTGTTAAGGGCCGGGGCGGTATGGGCGTTGTGGCCATTAAGACTTCGGAACGTAATGGTTCCATGGTCGGCGCCTGTCTGCTGGATGAAAACAGTGAAATTATGCTGATCACCGATGGCGGAACCATAGTCAGAACTCGTTCTTCAGAAGTCTCAGTAGTCGGTAGAAATACCCAGGGCGTTCGTTTAATACGTCTGACCAATGATGAAAAGATGGTTCAGATTGCCCGGGTCTGTGAAACTGAAAATGATGAAACCGAAAATGATGAAGCCCAGAATGATGCACCGGAAAATGGTGAAGCAGAGGGCGAAGACAACAATTAATTCAACATCAGATTCAAGCGCTGTTTAAAGCGCCTGAGTTTGAATTTTAACTCAATTTTAATCAAGGAATTGCAATGTTAAGAGTGTTTAATTTCAGTGCAGGGCCAGCCATGTTACCTGAGGCTGTTATCAAAAAAGCCAGTGAAGAAATGCTGGACTGGCGTGGAGAAGGCATGTCCGTTATGGAAATGTCCCACCGCGGTAAGGCTTTTATGTCTATTGCCAGCAAGGCCGAAGCTGATTTAAGAACCTTAATGGCTATTCCTGATAATTATAAAGTCCTGTTTTTACAGGGTGGTGCCAGTATGCAATTTGGTGCTATTCCACTTAATTTATTAGGCGACAAAAAAACAGCCGATTATATTAATACTGGTATGTGGTCTAAAAAAGCCATTGCTGAAGCGAAACGATATTGTGATGTTAACGTTGCTGCCAGCTCAGAAGATTCCGGCTTTACCACTATCCCTGATTTTGCTGACTGGAAACTTAATCCTGATGCGGCCTATGTGCATTACACACCCAATGAAACCATTGGCGGTGTAGAATTTGACTATATTCCTGACACGGGTGACGTGCCACTCATGGCGGACATGTCTTCTACCATACTGTCTCGTCCTGTTGATGTCTCAAAATTCGGTATGATTTATGCTGGTGCCCAGAAAAATGTCGGCCCAGCCGGACTGACTCTGGTGATTATTCGTGATGACCTTCTTGGTCATGCAGCGGACATTACTCCTACCATGCTTAACTATAAAACTCATGCCGATGCAGATTCCATGTATAACACGCCGCCAACTTACAGCTGGTATCTGGCTGGTCTGGTCTTTGAGTGGTTGCTGGAGAACGGCGGACTGGAAGCTATGGGCAAAATAAACAAATCCAAATCAGATAAATTATATACCGCCATAGACGGCAATGATTTTTATGCTAACCCTGTTGAGAAACGTTACCGCTCCTGGATGAACGTTCCCTTTACCCTGAAAGATGCCGATCTGGATGCGGCCTTTTTAGAGCAGGCAGCAGCAAAAGGGCTGGCCACTCTGAAGGGACACCGTTCTGTTGGTGGTATGCGTGCCAGTATTTACAATGCTATGCCTGAAGCCGGTGTTGATACTCTGGTTGAGTTTATGGCTGAGTTTGCTAAGGCTAACGGTTAATAAGGGGCGGAAAAAATGAATAAAATTTTAACACTAAATAATATCTCTGTGGCAGGTCTTGAAAAATTCCCCAGAGATAACTACGAAATTGCCTCTGAAATTCAGAACCCTGATGCGATTTTACTGCGTTCTTATAAGATGCATGATATGGACATTCCCGACAGCCTTAAAGCAGTTGGTCGTGCCGGCACCGGGGTTAATAATATACCCATTGATAAAATGAGTGCTAAAGGCATCCCAGTTTTTAATGCCCCCGGTGCCAATGCCAATGCCGTAAAAGAACTGGTTGTGGCCGGTATGTTAATGTCTGCCCGTCATATTGGACCTGCCTGGGAATTTGCTAAAAACCTGGAAGGTACGGATGAAGAAATTGCCAAACAGGCTGAAGCCGGTAAAAAGAATTTTGCCGGTTTTGAATTACCCGGTAAAACTCTGGGTGTCGTAGGTCTGGGCGCTATTGGTCGTGCTGTAGCCAAAGTGGCTGAAGATCTAGGCATGAAGGTCATTGGTTTTGACCCGGGTTTAACAGTTGAAGGTGCCTGGATGCTGTCATCCAGTGTTCAGCAGGCCAGCAGCTTTGATGCCATGCTGCCGGAAATCGATTTTCTTACCTTTCATGTGCCCCTGGTGGATGCTACCCGCAATATGCTTAATGCTGACCGCATTAAACAATTAAAAGCAGGTGCAACTGTACTTAATTTTGCCCGTGACGGTATTATCGATGATATCGCCATGGCTGAAGCCCTAAAATCCGGACACTTATACGGTTATGTTAATGACTTTGCCAATAATGCACTCAAGGATGTACCCAATGTCGTCTGTCTGCCGCATCTGGGGGCTTCGACTCAGGATGCAGAAGATAATTGTGCCATTATTGTTTCACAGAATGTTAAGGATTACCTAGAAAACGCTAATATCAAGCTGTCCGTTAACTTCCCAGAAGTGAATATGCCTCGTTCCCAGGGCTGTTATCGGATCACCATTGCTAATTCAAATCAGCCCAATATGCTGGGACAGATATCTTCAACCCTGGCCGATGCCGGTTTGAATATTGCTGATATGGTTAATAAATCCAAAGGTGATCTGGCTTATACCATTGTGGACGTCGATAAGGAAGTCACTGACGATGTGGTGGAAAAACTACGTTCCATTGACGGTGTACTGGCTGTCAGAGTTTTATAAGGCCAATATAAAACTGATCGTTAAAAAAGCGCAGTATAAAATAGAGCAGGATATATCTTGAGTAAGGATCTCAAACAATTACGTAATGAAATAGACTCTCTGGATAAACAGATCCAGACGTTACTCAATCAGCGTGCCCAATGTGCCCAGGAAGTTGCCGAAGTTAAACTGTCTGAAGCACAGGCGGGTGAAGAGGAGCTGTTTTACCGTCCGGAACGGGAAGCTGCTGTGTTACGTAATGTTATGGAACGCAATAAAGGGCCATTAAGTAATGAAGAAATGGCCCGCCTGTTTCGGGAGATAATGTCGGCCTGTCTGGCTCTGGAACAGCCCATGAAAATTGCGTTCCTTGGGCCGGAAGGCACCTTTACTCAGGCTGCAGCCCTAAAACATTTCTGTCATTCTGTTAAAACTATCCCTTTTTCAACAATCGATGAAGTGTTCCGGGAAGTGGATGCCGATGCCTGTAACTATGGCGTTGTCCCGGTAGAAAATTCTACCGAGGGTGTTATCAGCCATACTCTGGATATGTTAATTGGATCACCGTTAAAAATCTGCGGTGAAGTCTCTTTACGTATTCATCACTATCTGATGAGCCAGCTTGATTCTATAGAAGGTATTAAAAAAATATATTCCCACCAGCAGTCCCTGGCTCAATGCCGGGAATGGCTGGACAGCCGTTTACCCGGTATTGAACGTGTTCCGGTAAACAGTAATGCAGAAGCCGCACGTCTGGCTTCAATAGAGGAGGGGGCTGCGGCTATAGCCAGTAACGCAGCTGCAGAGATTTATCAACTGAACTTGCTGGCTGAAAAAATTGAAGATGAACCGGATAATACTACCCGTTTTATTATTCTCGGCAAACAGAATGTAGAGTCCACCCCGGCTTCTGAACAAAGCAAAGAGTCGCTGGAGCTGGATAAAACATCGCTAATGGTCACATCGGCTAATAAACCCGGTGCCCTGCACAGTCTATTAAAACCAATCGCTGAAAATGGGCTGTCTATGACCCGCATTGAATCCCGACCTTCTCGTCGAGGTTTATGGCAGTACTTGTTTTTTATTGATATAGACGGTCATATTTCACATCCATCCGTGGCCAGTGCCCTGCAGGAAATTGAACAGCAGGCCAGTGTTATGAAAATCCTGGGTTCCTATCCGAAGGCGGTTTTATAATGACAGCAATCGATCCTTCCAGAACCATTCAGGCTGTGGCGGGTGTTGCCCGTTTAAGCCCGTATATTCCCGGCAAACCCGTTGAAACACTGGAACGTGAATACGGTGTACAGAATGCTGTTAAAGTCGCCTCCAATGAAAATCCCTTAGGCCCATCACCAGAAGTGATTACCCATCTTGCTAAAATGCTTGAGAGCCCTCTGGAACTGGCCCGGTATCCTGACGGCAATGGCTTTATCCTGAAAGATAAACTCATTGAGCACTTAAAGCCGACATTAACAAAGTTAACCGCCGAACAGATCACTCTGGGCAATGGTTCCAATGATGTACTGGATATTCTGGCACGAACCTTTGCCGGTCCTGGTGATGAAGTCATTTTTTCACAATATGCTTTTGCTGTTTATCCCATTGCTACCCAAGCGGTTGGTGCCACTGCCGTAGTTACACCTGCTGTTAACTGGGGACACGATTTGACAGCAATGCTGGATGCTATTACCAATAAAACCCGGCTTATTTTTATTGCCAATCCAAATAACCCAACGGGTACCTGTTTATCAGGTGATGAACTGGTTAGCTTTATAAAGCAGGTACCGGATCATATTGTAGTGGTCGTGGATGAGGCTTATGAAGAATACGCTGTTCATAAAAACAGCGGTTTTTCTGAACAGTATTACTCCATGCTGTCAAAAGTGTTTGAGTTTCCCAATCTGGTGGTTACCCGCACTTTTTCCAAGGCCTATGGCCTGGCGAGTTTCCGGGTCGGCTATGCCATATCATCAGAGTATATAGCCGATTTATTAAACCGGGTACGACAGCCCTTTAATAATAACGCCTTTGCTCTGGAGTGTGCGACTATTGCCCTGGATGATCAAAATCATATTCAGCATTCTGTTGAACTGAACTGGCAGGGTATGGCGCTTCTAACCCAGGGCTTTCAAAAACTGGGTCTGGATTATATTCCCTCTGCCGGTAATTTTGTCTGTGTTAAGACCGGCCCAAATTCCGCAGATATTTATGAACAGTTATTATATAAAGGGGTTATTGTCCGCCCGGTAGCTAATTACCAGATGCCTGAATACATGAGAATCTCCATAGGCAATGCCAAAGAAAACAACCGGGTACTCGAAGCCTTATCGATGATATTAAATCAATAATAAGGAATCCTGACCCCAATGCCCAATCCCAGGTTCAAAATAAACAAACTAACCATTATCGGCGTTGGTTTAATCGGTGGTTCCTTTGCCCGTGCAGTACCTAAAGCCGGTCTAGTCAAACATATTACCGGCTGCGGCCGTCAAAAAGATAATCTGGAAAAGGCCGTACAACTAGGTGTAATCGATGATTATTCACAGGACATAAAAACGGCGGTTAAAGATGCCGATGTGATTTTTATTGCCACACCCGTAGGTAGTTTTCAGACTGTTCTGGAACAGATAAAAGGGGCGGCTAAAGATGACGTTATTATTACCGACGGCGGCAGCACCAAGGTTTCCGTTATCAGATCCGTTGAATTGGTTTTTGGTCAAATACCGCCTAATTTTGTACCGGGTCATCCCATTGCCGGTACTGAAAACAGCGGCGTAGAAGCTTCTTTTGACACCCTATTTAATGATCATCGTGTTATTCTGACGCCTTTACCAGAAACCAGTAAAGATGCATTAAATACCGTAACCGAACTTTGGCAGGCTGCAGGGGCAGAAGTTATTTTAATGGAACCCCATCATCATGATATGGTGCTTGCAGCCACCAGTCACTTACCCCATCTGCTTGCTTTTTCTCTGGTCAATACCCTGACCACCTTGGATGAAAAACAGGAAATATTTGATAATGCCGCCGGGGGCTTCCGGGACTTTACCCGCATTGCTTCCAGCGATCCGGATATGTGGCAGGATATCTGTCTGGCCAATAAAGACGCTTTACTGGAACACCTGGATCATTTTACCCATGATTTAGCCAAATTACGCACAGCCCTTGAACAAGGTGATGCACAAACCTTAAAAGCAATGTTTACCCGTGCCAAACAAAGCCGGGATGATTTTACCAATAAAACTGACCAGAAAAGCTGAGAGCCAATTATAGACAATCGCTCTGTAACCGAGAAGATATGAATATCAATAACATAGAGCAAACGGTTATACCAATAATCAGGCAAACATCTCAAACCTGCTTAATGCCATATTTTACCCAGGCACAGGTCAGTTCCAAGGCAGACGGTTCTCTGGTAACCTAGGACGATATTGCGGTCCAGTCTGAAATTCAGAAGCAGTTAAAAATTCATTATCCCGAATATGATTTTTTTGCTGAAGAACTATCCGACACCGAAAAAGATAATTTCTTCACTGCCGACCACCTGGGTTTCTGGTGTCTGGACCCCCTGGACGGCACCTCCAACTTTGCCAATGGACTGCCTTTTTTTGCTATCTCTCTGGCTCTGAACATCAATGGGGAAACCCAGTTAGGTATTGTCTATGATCCGATTCTGAATGAATGTTTTACCGCAATAAAAGGGCAGGGTGCAAAACTCAATGACCAGTCCCTGCGTATATCCAACCCACCTGACAATCTGCAGCAATGCATTGCAATAATTGATCACAAGCGTTTCGACACTGCTCTAAGTATGCGTCTGATAACAGACTCCCCGTTCCATTCCCAACGAAGTTTTGGTGCCGCAGCACTGGAATGGTGCTGGCTGGCCGCTGGCCGATGTCAGGTCTATTTACATGGCAAACACATGCTATGGGACTACGCAGCCGGATTGCTTATTGCCCAGGAAGCCGGCTGTGTTGCCTGTACATTAGAGAATGAACCG
>JBHNNM010000053.1:0-11470 GCA_048563625.1 Gammaproteobacteria bacterium
TTATAAATGATAAACGGTATAAAATTTACATGAAGGATTTGAAAAAAGTATTTACACAATGGAACCAGGACGTGATGTGCCTCTGCACAATGGTTTAAATTTGTGGGGATCCTTCAGGATTTAGTGGTATAATAACTGCGTTTTAAACCCATAAAAATTGAATTCTAAATGGACACTGTGGTCTTAGTCCGATAAGATTCGCATTAATTTTTAATAGCATAAGTTATTTTTGAAAGTTTAGTTATAAGAAGTTAATTTAAGACAGCCATAAGGTTGTCCTGTAATATTAAACTGGAGTATTAAATGGCCTGGAATGAACCGGGGGGTCCTAAAAATAACGACCCTTGGGGAAACAAGAATAATAATGAGCAGGGACCGCCTGATCTGGATGAGATCATTAAAAATCTCAATGACAAGATAGGCAAACTGTTTGGCGGTAAAGGCGGCGGTAACAGTTCGGGGGATAATTCCTCCGGTAGTAATCAGCCACCAACCATTATTTTTGTTCTGGCGGCAGTCATTGGTATTGCTATATGGGCCATGACTGGTATCTATACCGTTGATCAAGGTAAAAAAGCCGTGGTTCTGCAGTTTGGAGAAGCCTATAAGACAGTGGACGCGGGTATCCAGTGGTATGCTCCTATTATTCAAAGCTACCAGATAGTCGATGTCAGTGCTTCCAGAAGCTTAAACCTGGGTGGCAGTACCCATGAAGCTCTGATGCTGACCAAAGATGAAAATATTGTCGATATCAAGGTGGCCGTGCAGTATAAAGTCAGTAATGCAGAAAATTTCCTGTTTAATGTGCGTGACCCCGGTTATGTTCTGCGTCAGGTATCTGAAAGTGCCGTCAGAGAAATTGTCGGAAAAAATGAAATGGACTTTATTCTGACGGAAGGCCGTAGTCAGATTGCGGCTAAAATCGGTAAACTGGCCCAGGAAATTCTGGACCGTTATAAAACTGGCTTACTCATCACCCGTTTTACCCTGCAAAGTGCCAAGGCTCCAGCCCAGGTGCAGCATGCTTTTGAAGATGTAAACGCGGCACGGGAAGATAAAGAACGTTATATTAATATGGCTCAGGCCTATCGTAATGATGTGATACCCAAAGCACGGGGTTTTGCGGCCAAGCAGATTGCCGGTTCTGAAGCCTATAAGGGTAGAGTTATTGCTGAAGCAGAGGGTGAGGTTGCCCGCTTCCTGAGTGTATTAAAAGAATATGAAAAAGCGCCGGAAGTGACCCGTGATCGTCTCTATCTGGATGCCATGGAAAGTGTTTACAGTAAGACCAGCAAGGTCATGGTGGATACTAAAGGCGGTAATAACCTGCTTTATCTGCCGCTGGATAAAATGATGCTGGGCGGAGGAATCAACCGTCCTCTTAAAGCCAGTAATACCGGCGGGGGCAGCAGTAACGATTCTGACAGCTATGTGCCCAGCAAGGTACAGTCCAAATACCGTACTTCCGGGTTTAGTTCAGAACCTGCCCGCACCAGACCGCCGCTGAGGGAGAAACGTTAATGAAAGTTTTAATTGCCATAACTATTATTGTGCTGGGCATTGTCGGTTCTGCCTCGCTGTTTACTGTTTCAGAAACGGAAAATGCCATTCTGTTTAAATGGGGTAAAATTGAGCGGGCTGACTATGAACCGGGTCTGCATTTTAAACTGCCTTTTGTTAATAATGTACGTAAATATGACAAACGCATCCAGACCTTTGATGCTAAGCCGGAAGATTACCTGACCGAAGAAAAGAAAATTGTGGTTGTTGATTCTTTTATCCAGTGGCGTATAGCGGATGTTAAAACCTTTTATGTGTCCATGCGCGGTGATATGGATATCGCTCAGGAACGGATTGCAACCATCGTAAAAGAAGGTCTGCGTAATGAATTCGGCCGCCGTAATATGTTTGAAGTGATATCCGGTGAACGGCATATCATTATGGATGACATTAACAAGTCGGCTAATAAATCTGTTAAACCCTTTGGTATTCAGATTGTGGATGTGCGTATTAAGCGAATTGAATTTCCACCCAAGGTCAGTGACAAGATTTTCCGCAGAATGGAAACTGAACGTACCCGGATTGCGAAGGAACTGAGAGCCCAGGGTAATGAAAGTGCGGATCGAATTACTGCTGATGCCGATCGTCAGGTTACTATCCTGAAAGCCGATGCCTTTAAGAAAGCAGAAATAATTCGCGGTGAAGGTGATGCCAAAGCCTCAGAAATTTATGCAAAAGCCTATGGCCAGAATAAAGAGTTTTTTACTTTTTATCGAAGCCTGAATGCCTATCGTAATACCTTTAGCAGTACTTCAGATATTATGGTGGTTGAGCCGGATTCTGATTTCTTTGAATATTTTAAAAATATTCAGGGTAAACAATAGCCAGGCCGACAAATAAGTTCAATCTGCCGTTAAAATAGTATAAAATCCGGTTTTACTAAAAAACCGGATTTTTTTTGTTTATGTGGCATGAAATCCTTATTGCAGGAGCCCTGATGCTGGTTCTGGAAGGTTTATTACCAATATTAAACCCCAAAGCCTTTAAACAGATGATGCTCAGAGCAGCACAAATGAGTGAACAGCAACTGCGCTGGACAGGCTTTATCAGTATGATTATCGGTGCTGTTACCATATATATACTGAAACACTGATATAATTTGCAGATAATTGAAGCTCTGAAAACAACACAGCTATTTACGCTATAAAAAATATACGCTACAAAAACCGAAATAATAAACTGAACAATATGCTAAAAAAAGATCGTTGGTTATTACCTGAAGGAATTCAGGAAGTGTTATCGCCTCAGGCCAAAGCTATGGACCAGCAGCGCAGAGTATTGCTGGATATGTACCATAGCTGGGGTTATGATCTGGTAGAACCACCAATGATCGATTTTCTTGATTCCTTGCTTACAGGTACCGGGCATGATCTGCAGTTAATGACCTTTACCCTGACGGATCAAATATCTGGCAAATTACTGGGTGTTCGTGCTGATATGACCCCGCAGATTGCTCGTATTGATGCCCACCATATTAAAACTGACCAGCCGTCCCGGTTCTGTTATGTCGGCCGGGTTTTGAAAACCCGCCTGGAAGGTTTTTCACAGACCCGTAGTCCCCTGCAGGTGGGGGTTGAACTGTATGGACATGATGGACCGGAAAGTAATATAGAAGTCCTGCTGTTAATGATAGAAACTCTCAGAGCCGTTGGTCTGGAAGGGTTTCATATTGACCTAGGGCATGTTGGTATTTTTCGTTCGATGGCTAAACAGGCTGGCCTGAGTGAATACCAGGAAGATAATTTATTTGATGCGCTGCAGCGTAAAGCTGTGACCGAACTGGCAGAACTTCAGTCTGCTATGGCTATCAGTGAAGAGCAGAAACGACAGTTTATGGCACTGGTGGATCTGAATGGTGATATATCGGTTATTGAACAGGCCCGCAAGGTGCTGGATAATGCTAAAGTGCAAAAAGAACTGGATAATCTGGAAACTATAGCCAGAGGTATTCTGGCACGTATCCCGGAACAGAGCCTGTATTTTGATCTGGCGGAGCTGCGTGGTTACAATTACCATACTGGTGTAGTCTTTGCGGCCTATCTGCCGGGATATGGCCAAGAAATTGCCATGGGCGGGCGTTATGACGGCATTGGTAAAACCTTTGGTCGCCCCCGGCCGGCAACCGGTTTCAGTGCCGATCTGTCTTACCTGGTCTCTATTGCCAATCAGGCATCAGAGACCAGAGATACTATTATTTTTGCCCCCGTTACTCAGGATACTGCACAACAGCAGTCCCTGATGGACAAGGTAAAAGAATTACGTCAGCAGGGACAACGGGTGATCTGTGAATTGCCCGGTTCCGGTTCCAGTGCCAAAGCTCTTGGGTGTACCCATCAGCTGAGCTATGACAAGGGTGAATGGCAGTTAATGGCCGTTTCATAAAATTTAAATCCAACTATACATTATTTTATACTGTTTTTTAATTGAGGATATCTAGCATGGGTAAGAATGTCATCATCATCGGTTCACAATGGGGTGATGAAGGTAAGGGGAAAGTCGTTGATCTGTTAACAGATAAAGCTGCTGCTGTTTCCCGCTTTCAGGGTGGTCATAATGCTGGTCATACACTGGTTATTGACGGCCAGACAACCGTGCTGCATCTGATACCCTCCGGTGTTCTGCGTGATAATGTAAAATGCCTGATTGGCAATGGTGTGGTGCTGGCCATGGATGCGCTGGTTAAGGAAATTAAAGAACTGGATGAGCAGGGTATTAATGCCTGTGAAAGAATGCTTATCAGTGAAGCCTGTCCTCTGATTATGCCTTACCATGTGGCGCTGGATCAGGCCCGGGAAATTGCCCGTGGTAAAAAATCCATTGGTACCACCGGCCGTGGTATTGGTCCAGCTTATGAAGATAAAGTCTCCCGTCGTGGTCTGCGGGTGGGTGATCTGCTTAATGAAGAAATGTTTGCGGCCAAGTTAAAAGACGTTATGGAATACCATAACTTCGCTCTGGAACACTATTATAAAGCCGATACGGTTGATTATCAGAAAACTCTGGATGAAGCCCTGGCTTATGGCCGGGAAATTCGTCACATGATCTGTGATGTGACTGAAAAACTGCATCAGTATCGTGAAAACGGCGACAGCGTCTTATTTGAAGGTGCTCAGGGTGCATTGC
This sequence comes from Gammaproteobacteria bacterium, assembly GCA_048563625.1. Classification (GTDB taxonomy): domain Bacteria; phylum Pseudomonadota; class Gammaproteobacteria; order GRL18; family GRL18; genus JANELJ01. Next base: position 4,684 of record JBHNNM010000053.1, read on the forward strand.
TGGATATTGACCATGGTACTTATCCCTATGTGACTTCATCCAATACCACCGCTGGCGGTGCCGCCAGCGGTTCCGGTGTCGGTCCACAGTTTTTTGATTATATTCTGGGAATTACCAAGGCCTATACTACTCGTGTCGGTGCCGGTCCTTTCCCTACAGAACTGTTTGACGATGTCGGTCAGTACCTGGGTGAAAAAGGCCATGAGTTCGGGGCTACTACCGGTCGTTCCCGCCGTTGCGGCTGGCTGGATATTGTTTCCCTGAATCGTTCCAACCAGATCAACAGTGTAACCGGTATGTGTATTACCAAGCTGGATGTTCTGGATGGTATGGAAACCCTGAAAATCTGTGCCGCCTATGAAATTGACGGTAAACAAATTAATACACCACCTATTGGTGCCGACCTGTACGAAAAATGCGTACCTGTCTATGAAGAAATGCCCGGCTGGTCAGAATCTACAGTGGGTGCTGAATCTTATGAGGTACTGCCTGAGAATGCTAAAGCCTATCTCAGGCGTATTGAAGAACTAACGAAAACCCCTATCGATATCATTTCAACCGGTCCCGATAGAGATCAAACTATTATTTTAAAACACCCATTTGAAGAATAAAATTATTACCAGATGGGTGCCCAAGGAAAACTATGAGTCAAAAAAGCGGTAAATCCGATCCTTTTGCAAAACGCGAAGCACAAAAATACGAAAACCCAATTCCAAGTCGGGAATATATTCTTGACCTGCTGGCTGAACACCCGCATCCCATCAATCGATTCCAGATTGAAAAGATACTGAAACTGGACGATCCCGATCAGAAAGAAGGCCTGCGCCGTCGCCTGAGAGCGATGGAGCGTGACGGCCAGCTGTATTTCAATAAACGTAAATGCTATGAAATTATCTCTGATCAGGAATTATTAGAAGGTATTGTCTCAGCTCACCCGGACGGCTTCGGCTTTGTTCTGGCAGAAGATGGCGGCGGTGATTTATTTCTCGGTATGCGTGATATGCGTACCGTATTTCACGGTGACCGGGTGCAGGTGCGTCTGGTGGGCGTGGACAAAAAAGGCCGTCGAGAAGGCGCCCTGGTTAAAATACTGGAACATAATACCAAAACCGTTGTAGGCCAGCTCGAAGAGCGTGATGGCGTACTGATGGTGGTACCGGATCACAAGCGCATTAACCACGATGTGATCATTGCCGATGAACATACCTATGGCGCGGAAACTGGTCAGATGGTGATGGTGGAAATTCTGCAGTATCCCACCCGTTTTCATCGTGCTAAAGGCCGTATTATTCAGAACCTGGGCGATCACCTGGCCCCAGGTCAGGAAATTGATGTCGCTATTCGCAGTTATGCCATTCCCCATGAATGGCCTATTATGCTCGAATCAGAAATTCAGGAGCTGTCTCCATCGGTTCCGGAAGAAAGCAAGCAGGGCAGGGAAGACTTACGGGAACTGCCGCTGCTGACCATTGACGGTGAAGATGCCAAAGACTTCGATGATGCTGTGCATTGTGAACGTCTGGGCGACGGCTGGCGTTTATGGCTAGCCATTGCTGACGTGTCCTCCTATGTTGAACGGGGCACGGCTCTGGATGGTGAAGCCAAGCGCCGGGGCACCTCTGTGTATTTCCCGGGCAGGGTAGTACCCATGCTGCCGGAAGTGCTGTCTAATGGTCTGTGTTCCTTAAATCCTGATGTGGATCGTCTGTGTATGGTCTGTGTCATGGATATTGCCGCCAGTGGTGAAATCAGTTCCTATCGCTTTACCGAAGGTCTGATGCGTTCCCATGCCCGTCTGACTTATGATCAGGTAGCAGCCATGGTTATAGACAGTGATGCCCAGTTAAGTGAACAGTTTTCTGATGTTCTGCCTCACCTGCATGAGCTATACCAGTTATTCCAGGTGCTGCTGAAAAAACGGGCTGAACGTGGAGCCATTGATTTTGAAACCGAAGAAACCCGTATTGTCTTTGGTGAGCACAAGAAAATTGAAAAAATCTGTCCAGTCTATCGTAATGAAGCTCATAAGATGATCGAGGAATGCATGCTGGCGGCTAATGTCAGTGCTGCGGACTTCCTGCTTAAAAACAAGATCCCGGCTCTGTACCGTAATCACAAAGGACCTACTGAAGAAAAACTTAAGTCCTTAAGAAATTATCTGGCACCGCTGGGTCTGAAACTGGAAGGCGGAGATGAACCGCAGGCAAGGGACTTTTCTAAACTGCTGAATGAAATTAAGGAACGGATTGACTTCTCGGTACTGCAGACGGTGATGCTGCGCAGTCTGTCCCAGGCCGTATATGAAGAACAGAATGTCGGTCACTTTGGCCTGGCCTTTGATGCTTATGCTCACTTTACCTCGCCTATTCGCCGTTATCCTGATCTGCTGGTGCATCGTGCCATCCGACACATTGTGCAGGGCAGGAAGGTATCTGAATACAGTTACACTAATGAACAGATGGACGAACTGGGTCAGCACTGTTCTGTCACAGAACGCTGTGCCGATGATGCCACACGTGATGCCACGGACTGGCTGAAATGTGAATACATGATGGACAAGGTCGGGGAAGAGTTTGAAGGCATTATCAGTGCCGTAACCGGTTTTGGCCTTTTTGTACTGCTGGATGATATTCATGTAGAAGGACTGATACACATTACCGCCCTGAAAGATGACTATTACCATTTTGACCAGCCCAATCACAAGATGAAGGGTGAACGCACCGGTAAAATCTATCAGCTGGGTGACAAGATCAGCATCCGCGTGGCTTCGGTCAGTCTGGATGAACGCAAAATTGATTTTGTACTGCAAAACAGCGGTAAGGATATTAGTAGCCGTAAGCCAGGAAAAAGTAAGCCCCAGAAAGGCCGTTCCAGACCACCACGTAAAGATAAAGCTCAGGAACATAAACCTCAGGAGCAAAAAAAGGCTGAGCCGGCTACTACAGAACAACAGCCGAAGAAAAAGAAAAAAGTTAACAGAAGGCGTCGATGGATCAAATAATATTTGGTATCCATGCGGTTAAATCAGCGCTCAACTATTTATCAGATAGAGCGCTGTCTGATAAAACATCAGAAAACGATGCAGCGTTAATCACTGCCCTTTATGTTGATCGCAACCGTAAAGACAACCGTATCAATGCTATTGTTGATCTGGCCCGAAAAAAATCGGTAAAGGTCACTTTTGTTGAGCGTAAAAAACTCGATAAACTCTGTCAGGGAAACCATCAGGGTGTCGTTGCAGAAGGTAATACGCCGAAAGTAAAATCAGAAAGCTACCTTGATGAACTGCTTCAGAGCCTGCAGGAACCACCGTTTCTGCTGATCCTGGACGGAGTTCAGGATCCGCACAACTTGGGTGCCTGCCTCAGAACGGCCGATGCCGCCGGTGTTCATGCTATTATTGTTCCTAAGGATCGTTCCGTATCACTGACTCCGGTTGTGCGCAAGGTCGCCTGTGGTGCTGATCAGACGGTACCTCTTATACAGGTCACTAACCTTTCCCGAACGCTGAAATTACTTAAAAACTATCAAATCTGGATCATTGGCACCGCCGGTGAAACCGACACTAGTCTTTACCAGAGTAACCTGACCGGCCCTCTGGCACTGGTTATGGGTACAGAAGGCAAGGGTATGCGTCGACTGACGCGAGAAAATTGTGATATGCTGGTAAAAATCCCTATGCTGGGCAGTGTAGAAAGCCTGAATGTTTCCGTTGCCACCGGAATTACTTTGTATGAAGCCGTACGACAGCGCAGTGAGACCCGATAACCATCAGATAATAAGGATTGCAGGATGTTAAAAATAAGAATAGCCGGTTCCGAAGGTGAATTACGCCAGATTGCCCATGAACTGGGCACTACCCGTATCAAGCGTTTTAAACGTGATAATGGTAAAACCGTATTTGCTATGGACGTACAAATCTCGGTAAAAGATTTTCTTGATAATATAGATTTGAAAACCACCGGTGCCATACCCGATGATTCTGCCCATGAAAAATGCAACCCCAAAGAGATCCAGGCCGAACTGGAGGATTTATTACAGGAAATTTCCGATAATAAATAGTCAATCATAATTGTCATAAACGGCCAGGTATCCAATTTTCAGAGATAAACAAAATGAGACCAGAACAAATAAAAAATGAAATTGACGGACTTGAATTATCAGAAAAACTACTTCTTGTCGAAGATATCTGGGACTCTATTGCCTCCAGCAATGCAGAAATTCCCCTTTCAGAATGGCAAAAGCAGGAACTGGACAAAAGATACCATGAATACAGGAATGATAAATTAAATCTTAATGACTGGAAATCAGTACACGAAACACTTCGTAATAAATATAAATGAAATTACGTTATACAGACAGAGCAAAAGGTGATATTGAACGGGCACTTATCTGGTATGAAAAACAGAGACGCGGCTTAGGTTTTGATTTTCTGGACTGTATCGAAATTGCTGTTAAATCTATTATGGATAATCCTGAAATATACAAAATGTCATACAAAAATTTTAGAAGTTGTGTTGTAAGACGTTTTCCTTTTTCCATATTCTATACTATAGATCCTAATGAAATTGTGGTACATTCAGTTTTTAACAACCGGCAAAATCCCGACAAAAGACCATAATTAAATGGTTTAAAACAAAATTAAATCATAAAATTATTAAACTCATTTTAAAATATATTGAATAAGCCCCCTAAAGATAATATAATATTGTTCCCTTGATAGTCATGTGGCTGTCATTCCTTGCTTTGTGCCCTTTGATTTAGAAATAATTATAGAGAAAGTATAAAGCTAATTCAGTCCAGTTGTGGACTGATTAACCGTAAGGATCTCTCTAAATATGAGACATTATGAAATTGTATTTCTTGTTCACCCGGATCAGAGTGAACAAGTACCTGCCATGATAGAGCGTTATCGCGGCATTATTGAGTCAAACAGTGGAACTATCCACCGCTTGGAAGACTGGGGCCGTCGTCAACTGGCTTACCCAATCAATAAAATCCATAAGGCGCATTATGTATTAATGAACGTTGAGTGTGAGTCTGCTAATATTGATGAGCTGACCCATGCCTTCCGTTTTAATGACGCCGTTCTTCGTAACCTGATCATCTCTATGAAAGGCCCTGTTACTGACGCTTCTCCTTTAGCAAAAGAGAAAGACGACAGCGTGTCTGAAAGACCATCAGCAAGCGATGCTCCTCAGGAAACTGGAGCAGCCAGCGCTGAATAAGTTTTAAATTTTTAGAGATTAATAAAGAGAAGGTAAAGAAAATGTCACGTTATTTCCGTCGTAGAAAATACTGCCGTTTTACCGCTGAAGGTATTACGGAGATCGATTACAAAGATCTGGCCACTTTGAAGAATTATGTCATGGAAAACGGTAAAATTGTACCTAGCCGTATTACCGGCACCAGTGCAAAATACCAGCGCCAGTTGTCTACAGCCATTAAACGCGCTCGTTTCTTGGCACTGCTTCCATACACAGATAGTCACGCTTAATTCGGGGAATTCACATGAACGTTATTTTATTAGAAAAAATTAACAAGCTGGGTGAATTAGGTGATCAGGTTTCTGTGAAAGCAGGTTTTGGTCGTAACTATTTAATCCCTCAAGGTAAAGCTCTGCCCGCTACAGAAGCAAACGTTAAAATGTTTGAAGCACGTCGTGCTGAACTGGAAGCGGCTGCTGCAGAAGCTGTAAGCGCTGCCAATAGCCGTGCTGAAACACTAGAAGGCAAGGAAGTGGTTATTGTACGTAAAGCGGGTGATGAAGGCCGTATGTTCGGCTCTGTTACCAATGCTGATGTTGCAGAAGCATTAACAGCTGCTGGTACCGGTGTTGAAAAACGCGAAGTTCGTATGCCTGAAGGTGCGATTCGTGAGCTGGGTGAATATGATATTGAAATTCATCTGCACACTGATGTTAATACCACTGTTAAGGTAATTGTTGAAGCAGAATAAAAGTTTGTTTCATCCAAAAAAGGCCCCAATTGCGGCCTTTTTTATGTCCTGAATTGTAGTAGTTCAGTTTCTAACAATAGCTTTAAAAAAGTTAGACCAAAGTCTGGTCAGGGCAAAAACAGTAAAAAACGACCGCCTCCCAGGCTGGACTGATTATCAATTTTTGTCAGACCCTGTTTTTCTCTGTTTTTATGTAAAGAGGCTATTTTTCGGGCAAAATAAAGGCCCAGAGCAGTGCTGCCGGTATTGGAATTAATAATGGTTTCCAGATCTTCTTCCTGGGTAAACATTTTTTTCGGAAAACCATCACCATCATCTTCAATAGTAATTTCCAGCTGATTGTTATTAATTTGAGCACTGAGAAGAATTTTGTTTTGAGCATAACGAATGGCATTATTAACAGAGCTGTTAATCAGTGTGGCAATTAAATCCCGGTCAAAAAACCAGTCAAGCTCTTTATCACATTGTAAATTAATCTGAATACCATTCTGGCTGTTAAGAGGTTGGTTATTAATAATGAGTTCATCCAGAAAGTCATAGACATTGTATTGATCAATGTGTACTGAAAAAAGACTGGTCTGCATTTTGTATAAAGATAATAGCTGAATCAGGGCGTTATTAATGCGCCTGAGTTCATACTGAATGGTCGTTAAGGACTGTTTTTGCTGGTCAGGTAGTTGATCCAGTTCATAATAAAGGTTTTCCAGGCTAAATAACTGTTCCAAAATGGTGTCCATATAAATGGAACTTAAGCTTTGTTTATCGATCAAAGAAATTAACCCAAAAAACCTGATCAAACAAAGCTTAAGTATGAATAATATTATAACGG
>JBHNNM010000054.1:0-11289 GCA_048563625.1 Gammaproteobacteria bacterium
CTAATTTATTTATAATTTTTTTAATAAACGTCTGGCCTGCCCGGCTTCCGTGGTATCGGGGTATTGACGTAATAACTGCTCAAGTGTTTTCCGGGTTTGGTCTTTTTTACCCAGCTCATAATAACTATAGGCTTTTTTAAGCTCAGCTTCGACTTTTTTAGGGCCGAAGGGATACACGTCCAGCAGGCGCTGGTAATCGGCAATGGCCTGTTCATAATCTCTCTGGGCATAACTGGATTCAGCAATCCAGTACTGGGCAATATGTGCGTAGCGGCCATGAGGGTATTGTTCGATAAATTGGCTGAAAGCTTCCCTGGCCGCATTATAACGATGGGCTCTTAATTCATCATAAGCCTCCTGATAGGCCTTCTGCTCTGCCTGACGCTCTTTAAGCTGTCTGACGGCTGCCTGAGGCTTTTGTGAACCGCTGGCCGATACAGGTTTTGAGGATAATTGCCGGGTTTGTTCGTAATTAGACGGCTTGACCGTGGACTTCTCCACGACTTCAACAGGAGGGGATGTTTTTTCCTGGCCGGCAGGTTCTGTTCTGCTTAATGGTACCTGAGAAACACCGGCACCCTGTCCCAGTCGACGATCCATATCCTGGTACAACTGACGCTGCTGCTGTTTAAGCTGGCGGATTTCATTGGCCTGCTCTTCCAGTAAACTGCGTAGTTCCTGGTTTTCTTTCTGTAGTTGTTTCAGACGATACAGAAAATCCAGCTGCTTTTGGGAGCTCATCAGCCGTTCCAGATGTTCTACCCGAACATCCAGGGGACGATTTTTATAATCATCCTTAGATTCTGCCTGAACACTATAAACAGCCGATAGCAATATCAGACCGGATAATACAAAGCTCGTTCTTTTGATAAAGCCCATAGAGATATCTGCTGTCCTTAATAAATCAGTTCAACGCGACGGTTTAACTGCCAGGCAGATTCATTATGATCCAGTGCCACTGGGTTTTCTTCACCATAGCTGGTTACTTTCATCTGCTGTGCCGGTACACCGGAGGCCATCAGAAAATCTGCCACAGCCTGGGCACGACGTTCACCCAGAGAGAGATTATATTCTCTGGTTCCCCGTTCATCGGTATGGCCTTCAATGGTAATGACCTTGTCTGGATGCAGAGACAGATATTCAGCATGAGCATTTAGGGCAGACTGACCTTCGGTACTGATCTGAGCACTGTCATAGTCAAAATAAATGGTTCTTATAGATAAGGGGCTATTGGGATCGGACAGAGGGTCACCGTTGTAGGACTGGCCGTTCATGGCTGAACCATCACCCATACCGGAATCATTATAGCCCCCGGTCTGGCCTTCGTAGCCCTCCCCATTCTGGGTACCGGCAGCACCTCCGGTACGATCTTCTACAGCCGCATTATTGGTTTCGTCTTCACTGGTGGAAGAACAGGCTGTGAGTAATAACAGAGGGGTGATCATTATTAATAAAATAAAGGTTTTCAGAAATTTAGTCATTTCAGGCTCCTGGTGTTTATTGGCTGCGGTAAGGTGACCATGCGGGTTCTCTTACATCGCCGCTCAGTACACGTAATCTTTGAGGTGAGTTGCTGCCGTCAACGGCAATGGCTTCCAGAATACCCCGACCGCGCAACTCGGTTGCATATAAAATCATTTTTCCATTAGGTGCATAGGATGGGGATTCATCCAGGCTGGAATGAGTTAAAACCTGTAGATAGCCCGTGTCCAGCTCCAGAGTGGCGACCCGGTATTGCCCCTGTACACGGGTGATCAGTGTAATATTTTTACCATCCGGTGAATAGCTGGCATTGGAATTATAATCCCCCTCATAGGTCAGGCGGCGGGGATTACCGGCTTTGCCCTGGGGTCCCACAGCAATCTGATAAATTTGCGGTTTACCCGCCCTGTCTGAGGTAAAAATAATGCTCCGGCCATCAGGCGACCAGGATGGTTCGGTATCAATACTGTAATGGTTGGTTATACGTTGCAATACACCGCTGGCGATATACATAATATATATTTCTGAGTTACCGTCTTTGGACAGGGTCAGAGCCAGGCGTTTGCCGTCAGGAGAAAAAGCCGGTGCACTATTAATGCCCTTAAACTGGGCCAGTACTTTACGCTGGCCGGTTTTCAGTTCCTGCAGGTAAATAATGGAGCGGTCTTTTTCAAAAGACACATAGGCCAGACGTTTGCCATTGGGTGACCAGCTCGGTGACATAATGGGTTTTCTGGATTTAAGGATGATCTGCTCACCAAAGCCGTCTGAATCAGCCACCGCCAAGGTGTAGGTTCTTTTTTTACTGCCCGGATCATTTTTGACTACAACATAAGCAATAAGCGTATCAAAGGCACCCCGGGTATGGGTCAGCTTTGCATAAATTTTGTCACTGATCTGATGAGCCACCCGGCGTAACTGATTTTTCTTAACCGTATAACGATAGGCAACCATCTCCTGACGGCTAAACACATCCAGCATCTGGAATTTTACTTCATACAGATCCTGACCGATCGGAGTAATAGCACCAATAACCAGCTGATCTGCAGCGGTATTTTTCCAGCGGTCAAAGTTAATATTACCGCCCAGTGCTGCGCGTTCGGGCAGTTGATTAAGTTTTAAGGGAGAAAAAATTCCGCTGCGGGCCAGATCAGAACGCACAATCCGCGCTATATCGGTGGGTGCCGAACCGCTTCGAGGCCAGGCAAAAGGTACAATAGCAATGGGGTTGGCACTTTGAAAGCCGCCCTTAATCTCGACTTCCAGAACGGCATAAGCCGGGGAGCTTATAAACACCAGATAAATCAATAATAAAATAACAGCACTGATGGGCTTGAGAGTAAATAATTTCATGTGCTTAGTGGCTTCCAGGCTCAAATCGTAATCTCATGACTTCGAATTCTTTAAAAATAACACTATCTTTAGGAACAGGCAATGGCGATGCTCTGCGTACCGCAGTTTCCACGGAACGGTCAAACGAGGCATTACCGCTGCTTTCTGCAATTTTAACGCTGATCACTTCACCCGTGGAACGCAGCCGGATATCAATTTTACACTGCAGATCACGCGGAGCATCCAGTGGCTGACGCCAGATACGTTCAATTTTCTGGGCAATCAGGGCAACATACTTATTGACAATACCCCGGCTTAATCGTTCCCGCTCCTGCTGGCGCCTGAGTTCGTCCTGACGTTTTTTCTCAGCCTCGGCTTTTCGCCGCTGTTCTTCTTTACGTTTTTGTTCTCCTATTCGTTTCTGTTCAGCCTCTTTGCGCTTTTTTTCTTCAGCACGTTTGCGGGCCTGTTCTTTTTTACGCTTTTCTTCTGCTGCTTTTTTCTCTGCTTCCTTACGCTTTTTCTCTTTTAGTTTTTGTTCTTTTAATTTTTTCTCTTTAAGCAGTGCTGCCTTGCGCTGCTGTTCTTTTTTGCGGGCCGCTTCGGCTTTTTTACGTTTCTGTTCTTCCTTTCGTTTTAATTCTTCCCGGCGTTTTTTTTCCTTAAGCGCTTTCTTTTTCTGAGCTTCAGCCGCTTTACGCTGCTGCTCTGCTTTTTTCTGTTGTTCTATCTGTTCAATTTTAGCATTAAAGCTATTAGCATCCACAGCAGTGGTCTGGATCACATCACCTTTTTTGAGAAGTATCTGTTTAGGCTTATCATATTCCCAGTTAAATAATAAGGCGCCAATAAACAGCAGATGCAAAATGACGGCAATAGTAAAAGCAATACTGTTTTCTTTTATCCATTCAATCATGTTTAATTTTGCGTCTGCTCGTCCAGAGTTCTAGTCATCAGCCCGACATTGGGAATACCCGCCTGACTTAATAAGGCCAGTACATCCATAATATAAATATACTGTACGTCTTTATCACCAGCCACCAGTACAGATAGCTTTGGGGTCACCAGCAGCTGTTTTTTAATTTGTTCCACCAGTGCGGTTCTGTCAACCGCCTGTTCCTTGCCCAGACCAATGGTCAGGTAATAACTTCCCTGGACATCCACTTTAACAATAACGGTTTCTGTTGGTTTGGGATCCAGTGCTTCAGTTTCTTCTGCCTGGGGCAAATCAACTTTTACCCCCTGAGTAAGCAGAGGGGTCGAGATCATAAAGATCACCAACAGCACCATCATAACATCAATGTAGGGGACGACATTGATCTCGGCCATGGGTTTACGGCGTTTTCTGGCCATTACTGATTATGAACCTGACGGTTGAGCAGGTTTGAGAACTCTTCCATAAAACCATCATAACGGCTTTCCAACCGTTCCACACTATAGGAGAAACGGTTAAAGGCAATTACCGCAGGAATCGCTGCAAACAGCCCCATAGCCGTAGCAATCAGAGCTTCTGCAATACCGGGAGCCACCATAGACATGGTGGCCTGTTCAACCTGTCCAAGAGCACGAAAGGAATTCATAATGCCCCAGACAGTTCCAAACAGGCCAACATAGGGACTGGTGGAACCAACAGTGGCCAGAAACGGCAGACCCGATTCAGCCCGTTCCACTTCCCGGTTCAGGGTAACCCGCATGACTCTTTGCGCCCCTTCCAGCACAGCCTCACTGATGATGCCCGGCTGCTTGTGTAATTTAGCGTATTCCCTGAATCCGGCTTCAAAAATATTGGCCATGCCCTGAGCATTTTTTCTCTGGGTTAAAGCTTTGTAGAGATCAACCAGATCCGCTCCTGACCAGAAACGACGCTCAAACAGATTGGCTTCCTGGTTGGCCTGCTTTAATATCCACCACTTTTGAATAATCATGGTCCAAGATATTACCGAAACCGTCAGCAGGCCCAGCATCACCATCTGCACCATAAAGCTGGCATTGGTGATCAGGGATAATATTGACATATCATGTTGCATACAGGTTTACTCGTAAATATATAAAATAATAACCGGGGTTATCATTTAAACTTGTTATAATTCATTTCTGGTAAAGCCACCGGTCTTTTTTTATGCAGACTGAGGCTGACTATTTTCACTTCGCCCCGGGTCAGAATTTCTTCACTACCATTATCAGCAGGACGTATAATACTCTGCTCAAATACCAGGCTGGCCCTGGACATTTTTTTTACACTGGATCTGACCTGCAGTGCATCATTAAACAGGGCGGGTGTAAGGTAATTAATCGACAGGCTGCTAACCACAAAGACAATACCGTATTTATTAATGATTTCGTCCTGTTCAACCCCTAAAGCTCGCAACCATTCAGTACGGGCCCGCTCCATAAAGTTCAGATAATTGGAGTGATAAACCACTCCGCCGCTGTCGGTGTCTTCGTAATAGACTCTGACTGGCCAGATAAATTCCATTTTAGCTATTCTTCTCAATGCCCATTCTTTTCAATACCAAAGTGTAAATAAGCCATGTCTGTGGCTACCCGTCCCCGGGGGGTACGCATGATATAACCCTGCTGGATCAGAAAAGGTTCCAGTACATCTTCTATGGTACCTTTTTCTTCACTAATGGCCGCAGCCAGATTATCAATTCCAACCGGGCCGCCGTCAAATTTTTCTATAATACTGAGCAATAGTTTGCGGTCCATCATATCAAAACCCATGGGATCCACATCCAGCAGGTTTAAAGCCTGATCAGCAATTTTGGCATTGACCGTACCATTGCTTTTTACTTCCGCAAAATCCCGCACCCGTCTAAGTAGACGATTGGCAATGCGTGGTGTACCGCGGGAACGTTTAGCAATTTCTGAAGCACCATGTGGCTCAATATCCACACCCATTATTTTAGCTGAACGGGCTACAATATGAGACAGATCGGCAATGGAATAAAACTCCAGTCTCTGCACAATGCCAAAACGATCTCTAAGGGGTGAGGTCAGTAGTCCGGCACGGGTGGTGGCACCAATCAGGGTAAAGGGCGGTAAATCCAGCTTAATGGAACGGGCGGCAGGACCTTCACCAATCATAATATCCAGCTGATTATCTTCCATAGCCGGATACAGGACTTCTTCTACTACCGGGCTGAGGCGATGAATTTCATCAATAAACAGCACATCACCTTCTTCCAGATTGGTCAACAGTGCAGCCAGATCGCCCGGACGCTCAAGAACCGGCCCTGATGTCTGACGCATATTAACACCCATTTCATTGGCAATAATATGGGACAGGGTGGTTTTACCCAGTCCGGGAGGCCCGAAAATCAGCACATGGTCCAGTGCTTCATTGCGGTTGCGTGCAGCGGGAATAAAGATTTCCATCTGTTCACAGACAGAAGGCTGGCCGACATAATCCTGCAAGGTTTTAGGGCGTATAGCCTTATCAAGCATATCTTCGCTTGACAGTTCGGTTGAGCTAATAATTCGTTCGTTATCCAGCATTTTTCCCGTACTAAATCCCCTCACCCGAACCCTCTCCCAAAGGGAGAGGGAATGAATGAATTATGATCCTAAATTAATTTCTAACGGTATTCTTAAGTGCCTGTTTAATCAGCATCTCACAGCTATGCCCTTCATTGTCCAGACTGGAAATCATTTTACTGGCTTCAACCGGTTTATAACCCAGGGCTATCAGAGCGCTGATTGCTTCCTGTATGGTATCCTGTTCCGATACTGAATTATCAGACTCAGTCGAGGTTTTATCGCCTGTATTATCAGATGGCAACTGCCAGTCTTTAAGCCGGTCTTTCATTTCAATAATCAGGCGCTGAGCGGTCTTTTTACCAATACCGGGCAGTCGCACCAGGCCGGACTCATCATTGTTTTTAACCACCTGCACAAATTCATCTGCACTGATCCCCGATAAAATAGTCAACGCCAGTTTAGGGCCGACGCCATTAACCTTTATCAGGCTCTTAAATAATAACCGCTCCGACTCACTATGAAAACCGTATAATAACTGGGCATCTTCACGCACCACCAGATGGGTCAGTATCACCACCGGATTATCCAGTTCCGGTAACTGGTAAAACGTACTCATAGGTGCCTGCACTTCATAACCGACACCATGCACATCCACCATTAATAAGGGAGGCTGTTTCTGAATTAAAATACCGGATAAACGTCCAATCATTATTTATTGTAAACCGTCTTTTTGAAATTATTATAGGGTGAAGCGTTTTTTTCTTCTACCTCGTATCGCGCCCAAAACTTCTGCAGGATAGCGTGAACTGGCAGTGGGTTTTAATTCTAGCATGGTTTTACGGGTATTCGCATGACACAGTGCAATAGCCAGGGCATCCGCCGCATCAGCCTGAGGTGCAGTATTAAGATTGAGCAGCACCTTAACCATGTGCTGAACCTGGGACTTGGCGGCATGCCCCTTGCCCACAATAGCCTGCTTGACCTGGTTGGCTGTATATTCAGATACCGGAATATTTTCTGCCATAACCGCACAGATGGCCACTCCCCTGGCCTGTCCTAATTTGAGGGCAGAATCCGGATTACGGGCCAGAAAGACATTCTCAATAGCCATTTCATCGGGTAACCAGTGCCGGACGACCTGCTGTATATCTTTAAAAATAATTTGCAATCGGGGAGGTAAAGGGCCACCGCCAGTTTTAATAGTGCCACATTCCAGAAAGCGTAAGCGGTTGCCTGAGGATTCTATGAGACCATAGCCTGTTTTAAGAGAGCCCGGATCGATGCCCAGGATTATTTTTTTTTCGGGTATGAATAGACTAATGGTAATTTTGCCCTTATTATTTTTTCTTCCCGTCCTCCCAGGGAAGGGAGGACCTGTTTGTATGTCACTACTGACTTAGCTGCTCCATAACCTCATCAGAAAATTCGGCATTGGAATAAATATTCTGCACATCATCCAGATCTTCAAGCATATCCACCATACGCATCACTTTCTGGGCATCTTCCAGGCTTAAATCAACGGATGTAGAAGCTTTCATAGTAACTTCCGCTACTTCCGGATCAAAACCGGCGGCGACCATGACATCCTTAACATCCATAAAGTTTTCCTCCGTTGTGATAACGTCAATAGAACCGTCTTCATTAGTTTCAACATCTTCGGCTCCGGCATCCAGAGCAGCTTCCATAATCGCATCTTCATCACTGCCGGCAGGATAGCTTAAAATACCAATTTTACTGAACAGGTAAGACACCGAACCGTCGGTACCAAGATTGCCACCAGCCTTGGTAAAGGCGTGACGCACTTCAGCTACCGTACGGTTTTTATTATCGGTCAGACAATCCACCATTACGGCTACACCGCTGGGGCCATAACCTTCATAACGGATCTCATCAAAGTCATCCCCGTCAGTATCACCGGCACCGCGCTTAATAGCTCGCTCAACTGTATCCCGGGTCATATTGGCACGTAAAGATTTATCCACAATAGCACGCAGACGCGGATTAGCATCCGGATCGCCCCCGCCTAAACGGGCCGCCACTGTGATTTCACGAATTAATTTAGTAAACAACTTACCGCGCCTGGCATCCTGACCTTTTTTACGGTGCTGAATATTTGCCCATTTACTATGACCTGCCATTAGAACCTCTTTCTATTATTACTCTACTTAACTTATACTTTATTTAGTATCAGTTTTAAATCAGACTCGGAGTATCAGGCATAGAGTTCTTATTGATGAAGTTTCGGCAGCATGGACCGCTGCCGAAAAGCCTCCATGGAAGGATTCACGGCGTCTTCAGCAATAAGAACTCTATGCCTGGTACGAACTTAATTAATAGCTCTGGTTTTAACTATCCGCAATTTTATCACTTAAAACTTCACGTTTCTTTATCCCCAGCTCTTTTAACTGCGCCGGACTTACTGCAGACGGTGCCGATGTCAGCAGACAGGCTGCTGACTGAGTTTTAGGGAAAGCCATAACTTCACGGATGGAACTGGAGCCGGTCATTAGCATCACCAGACGATCCAGACCAAAAGCAATACCGGCATGGGGAGGACAGCCGTATTTCAGTGCTTCGAGCAGGAAGCCGAACTTGTCCTGGGCTTCCTCATCACTGATACCCAATAACTGAAATACACTTTCCTGCATGGCCTGACTGTGAATACGGGCAGAACCGCCGCCCAGTTCAGTACCGTTTAACACCATATCATAAGCACGGGACAGGCTCTCACCTAGGTTGTCCAGTAATTCCTGCGGATCTTCTGTATTTGGGGAAGTAAACGGATGATGCAGTGCAATCCAGCGTTGGGCATCATCATCGTATTCAAACATAGGGAAGTCCACCACCCATAGAGGCTGCCAGCCTCGATTGACTAACCCCATATCCTGGGCTACTTTAACACGTAAAGCACCCAGTGCTTCATTGACCACTTTGGCCTTATCTGCACCAAAGAAGATTAAGTCACCATCTTCTGCACCGGTGCGTTCCAGAATAACCGTTAAGGCTTCATCGGGAATAAACTTAACAATAGGAGACTGCAAACCTTCTCTGCCTAGGGCTTTTTCATTAACCTTAATATAGGCCAGGCCCCTGGCACCGTAAATACCCACGTATTTAGTGTATTCATCAATCTGCTTACGGGTCAGTTCTGAGCCTTTAGGCACTCTTAAAGCCGTGACCCGCCTATTGGGATCTTTAGCCGGACCAGAGAATACCTTGAAATCCACATCAGTCAGAACATCAGCGACTTCTACTAGTTCCAGGTCAATACGCAGATCCGGTTTATCACTGCCGTAGCGGTTCATAGCTTCGGCATAAGTCATACGGGGGAAAGGATTGGGCAGCTGTTCTTCCAGAACCCGGGCAAATAGACCGCGGATCATTTCTTCCATAATATTCATCAGCTGTTCTTCTTCCAAGAAGGACGTTTCAATATCCAGCTGAGTAAATTCCGGCTGACGATCCGCACGCAGGTCTTCATCCCGGAAACAACGGGTCACCTGGTAATAACGGTCCATACCGGACATCATTAATAATTGCTTGAATAACTGGGGCGACTGGGGCAGTGCGAAAAAATCACCGGGATGGGTACGACTGGGAACCAGATAATCACGAGCACCTTCCGGAGTCGCCCTGGTCAGAATTGGGGTTTCTATATCCAGAAAACCTTCATCATCCAGGTAGTTGCGCAGGTAACGGGTAATTTGGGCACGCAGGATCAGACGCTGCTGCATTTCCGGACGGCGCAGGTCGATATAACGGTAGCGTAGACGATGCTCTTCTGATACATCATCGTCATCCAGCTGAAACGGAGGGGTCTGGGCACTGTTCAGTACTACCAATTCCTGAGCCATGACTTCTACCTGACCAGTAGGCATTTCAGGGTTCTCAGTACCGTCAGGACGCTGACGCACCTTGCCTTTTACCTGCAGCACGTATTCATTACGGATACGCTCAGCCTGCATAAACATTTCAGGATTATCAGGGTCAAAGACGATTTGGGCAATGCCTTCCCGATCTCTCAGGTCAACGAAGATAACACCACCATGATCCCGGCGACGATGCACCCAGCCGCTTAATGTCACTTCCTGATCAATGTGTTCTTCTGATAAATGCCCGCAATAATGGCTTCGCATACCCTGTATTCCTGTAATTAGCTGCAATTTGAATGGTTAATCGAAAACCGTTAATTTTAAGCTTTGTAGTTACAGACTACAAGGGCTTGCTTATAAAAGTTTTCTCAGAGCTTTACCTGTTCTAGTTTAGTGGCAGCCACAACTGCCGCCGCCACAGCCGCCGCTGGACTGACTGCCGGAATTATTGCCTGATGACTTTTTGGAATTTTTAAAATCGGTTTCATACCAACCGCTGCCCTTTAGACGAAAACCCGAGGCAGAAATCAGTTTTTTCAGTTTCGATTCCTTGCATACAGGACAGTCTTTCATGGGATCATCTGACATTTTCTGCATGACTTCCATTTCATGGCCGCAACCGTCACATCGGTATTCATAGATAGGCATTTTAATCTCCTGTAACAATATAGGGTTATTTTTTGTTGCTATATTGGGATCAGGAGAATATTTTTAAAGGGTGCTGTTTTTAAAAGGTAAAGGTAAAAGCGGGAGAAGAAAGCCTCAGCTTTCTCGTTGTGCACGTAGCTGTTCGGATTGCTGGCGCATAATGTGGCGGATGATCTGATCCACTTCATTATCAGAAATGTCTACAAAGCCTACAGATATACGATATGGATAATGACCTTCTTTCTGTTTGGAAACCTGTAAAACTCTGCCTTTGAGCCGCAGACAGAGTAAATCGGTTGACAGGAGCAGGTTCATTTTCAGTAAAGTCCCCTGGCTTAATTTTTCATCGTTACCAAAGGCCAAGCCTCCTGCGCCCAGGTTTATCTCCCGGCGGGATTCCAGAGGTGATTTTTGATCCTGAAGCAGACATATCTGTGCCAGCAGTTCCACTTTATTATCCAGATTTCTTAAATAG
>JBHNNM010000055.1:0-11242 GCA_048563625.1 Gammaproteobacteria bacterium
TAAGCTGCAAAACCTGTCTGAGCAACACAAAAGTCTGCAACAGACGATTAAACAACTGAAATCCGATCTGGACAAAGCCGGCTCTGAAATCAACACACTCAGCCCTTTGCTGAATGAAATAGAGGAATTAAAGGCCATGATCCATCAGCAAAACAAAACCAGACAGAAAAAAGGATAAGCTGTAGTAGTTACCACCCGAAACGACACCATCGGCTCCAGCTGCGCCACCAACGTTACTAAACAGTGCCGATTGCGCCCCCGAACCAAACGTAGTGCCTACCCATTCAGCCGTTTTGTTGGTCAACACCTGCAAGCCAGTCGCAGCTTGCTCCGCTCCCGCGCCAGCAGCCGTTGATGGCCCTGCCCCCATGAGAGAGTCCCATGCAGACACAAAGGGCTCTTTGACCGCACTCCAGGTACTGGTGATTGGTTCCCTGAGCATATTCCACGAACCATAGATTGCCGAAGACGGATTCATGGCCATGACTGCCGTATCAAGCTTGTTGACCGTCACTATCATCCTGATGTAGTCCGATAGCGACACGCCACTTGGCTTTTCACAGCAATCCACTATACCGCCAACGCCTTTTTTGCACTGGCCAGCATTACCTTTAAAGACCGTACACTCGACGTTGTCTTGGCCATCAGCTCCCGTACATGACATATCATTGGTCATAAACTGCGCCGCATTAAGCATGGCAGCGGCCTCTGCAAAGTTAGCCTGCTTGATTGACTCTGGCTCTAAACAATCTGTGCCCATGCAGCGAACTGGCCCCTCACAGTTGTATTGAGTTTCCATTCGTGCATTTTGCACTTCAACGCTTTCTCCGCAGTCAAACACCAGACTTTGGATATAGCAGAAACCTTCATGACCAGCCCCGCCTTCAGTGCATTCGGTTCTGACATACTGGCAGGCCGGATTTTGCTCCAGCGCGGCACACGTATTGGTGGTTGTATTTTGTCCATTATTGACGATGGTTTGAGTATTACCATTGGCATCTACCCAGCTATCTGAGCTGCCCATGTTGAACTCAGGATGGGCAGTCGAAGCATTGTAGGTCGCTCTTGCCCTCCAACATGAGAGTCCCAGTCCATCAGAGCTCCCACGACTGGTTAAATGAGCAGGAGACGAAACAACCGCCGGATAAAGGCTTCCAAGCTTCGCCAACTCGCTACTACCAACCGTTAACCCGTCGATTCGTTTTGGGCCCGTATCCAAACACTGCCACTGCACCGCAGTGAACTGATCCGTTTGCATCAACCATTGGTCTATGCCCGGATCACTTGATTGATGAACAACGTCTTGTACTAAGTACTTGCCAGAGAAGGTCAATGAAGCGCTCAGTTTCGCAGGAGCCAAACACTTCTGAACTTCTCGGCTGCAAGTATCGAAATCGACTTTGTTCCAGCCGGACTCGCATCTGGAACGAGTGACCTCCTGGGGTTCATGCCACGAAATAATCGACCCATTAACGACCTTGCACAATGAGCCAACCAAGGTTCCTTTTGGACAGGTCATTTCAGGGTATTTAATGGAGGGTTTCGTCTCAGTCAGCGTTTCCTTATTGCCCGTCAGTGAGAGTGTCGTTTTCCAACCATTTGCCTTGGACGGCGACTCAGTGATTTTTATCTCAGTATTTTGAGTATCAAACACTCTGAGCGTCGCGTTTCCAGTTTGCATGGTACTGCTGTGCTGTGGAACGAAGCTGAGCGTTTCAGAGCTAAAGCAACCGCGCTCAATGGACCAGCTTTGTTGATGGGTTTCAGCGGATACACGTCGCTCTAACTGACACTCAGTAAGCGTGCTGATCTTCTCGCACACCTGGTAATCCGGTACATGCTTGGTTTTAATAAATGGCGTAATCGTCTGAGTAGGCTCACAGGCCTCAAAACTACTTGGCATAAGGTTGGATACCACACACTTTGGATCGCTGGTTTGCAATCCACAGTCATAGGTATCGGTAAAACGAATCCATTCACCTTTATCATTGGTTTCGGCACATTCTGACGACATGAATCCACAGTAAGGATTCTCTTCAAGCACTTGGCAGGCCTGATTTTCAATCCCCTTATAGCTTTCGTCATCCACACTGACTTGTACACGCCGACACAAAGGCGATATGCCAGCCACAGGGCTTGGGGCAAAGTAGGATTCACAAACTGAAACACCATTGACCACCGTACATCCGTTGGTTGAAGAAGGCTGATCCGTGCATTGAACGTTGTAGTCTGAAAACTTCATCGGGATATCCGCTGCTTGTTCGATACAGGATTGTGGCGACCAACTATTATTCATCACCACCTTGGTTGGATCAAAGCGCACCTTGATGCGTGCATACCCCTCACCACTACCCGTAACCGATACGCGAATTTTTACCAGCACTTCTAAACCGGGCTCTACCGCTTTTAGCTTGGCAGTGAGATCGGTATTTGGATTGCGCTCCCAACTGTTACTCAGCTCGCAGCGACCTGCCGTTTCTGGTGGAAAGTTATTGTTCGGCCCAGACCAGACTTTCTGATCGCCAAGCCAAACTTGCATGTAGTCATCCCATTTGGCGTACTCAAGAACGGCTGAGGTAATCGCATCGGGGTTCACGACTTTGAGTGTGATGGCCTGTTCAAACACTTTACAACTACCACTCCAGTAGTTGTCACCAATACGTCCTATCCAAACTTCAAGACACCCTTCACCACAAGAGCGAAGGTTCATCGGCCCTGAAACATGCTCAATGATGCCAGCCGCGTAATCGTGAGTAATAGTGCAGCTGTTAACCGCTGTATTGAGCCTGTCGCATTGCTGGCAATTTGGGCTGCCTTCACCTTGAGACTCACAGCCTGGGAAGCTTTGGGTTAATAGATTGGGGTCAGTTTGAACCGCATCAGTTAATGCCCAAAGCGGATCATTGACCATATCTGGCCGAGACCTGTCTTTGATTTGCTGTAGCGAGCGAAACGCCTCACCCGTAGCGCCACTTTCGGATGCCATGTTCTCTTGGCGCTGCGTCCCCAATTGATTCATGCTGGCATCATAGCCATAAACGCCCGTTAAGACATCCAATGAGCCCTGATCCATACCAGGGAAACCTCTTGCAAGTTAATCGTTTCATTTCCACTGCCATTCGGCACCGACAATGTATTGCCATTGAGTGCGGGCATCGTCCAGTTTTGCAGTAATTGCTTACCTTCTTGTTGTCCGCTTAGGCCGGATTGGCGCTGCACATCAGCGGCCACACCATGTAAGGGCAAGCACGCCATAGTGATAGATAAAATACCCGCTAACACTCGGGTAAAAAGTGTTGGTTTCATGGTTAACCTCCCGAGTTACAGCAGTCTTGCCAGCGCCACAAAATGTAGAGTGCATCTTCACCGGCACCGGGGATTGTTCGCCACTCTCCCCATTTCATGGTGCTTTCACCAATGACATGCGCACTTTCAGTTTCCGGTACAGGGAACATACTCATCTTGTATTGGGATTTCGGCAGCATGGGTTCGATAACAGGTCGGCATAGCGCACTGTTCCCCATTGTTCGCATTGCAAGACCACGCCTGTGTTGAGCTGCGATTGCACGCGCCGCTAAATGGCTGGTGTTTTCTGCTAATGAGCCAAAGGCTAAGGTATGGCCAGATAACGCATAGAGATGCCCCCAACTGCCAGCACACCAAAACAACTGGTCGATGGGTTTACCAAGCGTTGATGAAGCAGCGTCAGCGGTACAAGCAGAGATAGCCAATGGATTGGCAACGGCAGCCGCTTCAGGCTGAGTAAAAAAGGCCAGTTCATCGTTCAGCCATGTTGGATCCAATTCCGACAAATACATCAAGTCAAAATCCATGTAACCATCGGCATTGCAATTGCCATCCATGAACAAATCGAGCATGACCAAAAGCGGAAAGGCGTAATAATGGTAATGGTAGAAAGCAAGATCACCGGTATCGTATTCACCCTCACCATGACCACCTTGCAATCGCCTATCACCTAACGGTAAGCGAATCCCTCCCAGTGAAGGCGAACAACCTGGCGTTCTGACCAGTTCAATCAAACGCGCTGGCTCCCACATGCTGGTAACAATACCTGGCCTTGGCACACCTAAGTTGTCTTCACATAAGCAAAATGACTTGTTTGATGCACCGCTTGGGACATTTCCAGAGCCAAGAGGAAGACCGGCAACCCGGATAGGAAAAATGCATGACCAGCAAACATCCGTCAGCAACTTACCCGACAATAACCCCGCGTCTGGGCAGGTCAATTCGGCTTTTGCAGGAATAGATGCGCTTAGGACAAACATGACAACGAGAGTCCGCATCAGACGATACGTATTATTGAGCTTTTTCATTAACAAGCTCCTTTGCTGGAATTTCTTCTATTTCAAACGCGAGCCCCTTTGCTTGAACAAACGATGGGGTGACTTGCAAATCAAAGCGCTGCTTTAGCGAGGCATTGAGAAGGTAAACCGGACTGTCCAATGTTTTTTCGAGCGCATTGAGGCGATTCCAGCCTTGTGCACGGTCGAGCTGCGTGGTGATAAGCGTAATGCGGCGCAGCGTCCTATCTTGGCCCTCAAGCCAATACGCAACTGCGTTTACTTCCTCAGCGTTCGACGCATTAAACACCACGAGCTGCTGAGTAAATGGCAAGGCTTTTAGCGGGTTAATACGCATTCCTGCTGGGATCAATGTTCGGCCATTGGCATCCAATAGTGGCCGCTGCATGACGATGGTTGGATCAACCGTTCTCATCCGATACTGCGTGGCTTTGGGTAACTCAGCAAATGTTTGGCGAGACCAGAAACGCTCAATGGCTTTTTTCTTTAATGTGCCCAGGTCAATCGACTGTAAACGCTGCATCGCCACTTGCATCAAATCCGGTTCTAAAATCGAATGAATAGGACCGCGTTGACCCAATGAACCGGTATTGCCTGTTTCAATTTGACGCTGCAACCAGTCCTTGCTGTAAACCCCTAGTGCACTTGCAGTCACCTTGTCATCTTCTATGCGGAAAATGACAGGCACGCTAGTCACCCGCCAGCGCACAAAGGCTTTCGGATCGATTCGAACCTGAGGAACAGGATCAAGTCCCACCATCAGCGTATGCCAATCACGGATAGCCGCCCCCAAGGTCTTTCCTTCAGGAATTCCCCGAAACAACACAATAGCGCCGGTAGCACTGGCCTCTTTAAATAGCTGCTTCAGTGAGGAATCCCCCAGTGAAGACGACGCAAATATCAACCATTCATCGTTGTGTTTGAGCGACGCAGGTTGTTCAATCGGTGAAAAAGGCTCGATAAATTCAGATGAACCACCCACAGCACTTTGTAAAATGCTGCGGCTCATTTCGACGATCTTTTTGTCCTCGTCAGACAAAGGAAAAGGCTCATGTGCCCAGGACACTTGAACCCAAGACAATTGAGCAACCAACAAGAATAAGAGACATAGTCTTGTCATCATCCACCTCCTACCAAAGCGGCCAAGCGCGACCAACAATCTGCTCGCGCTTAACGGCATTCCAATAGCGGGAGTCGAAACTCGTTGCTGCCTCACCGGAAAACCAATATTCGTTTTCTTGCAGTGTCAATGAGCGGCTAAATTGTGATTCCGCCAAACCAAGACGCTGCGCTAATGCCATGCCGATTGAGACTTCAGCACCGTTCACCAGCACATGCTCGGGCGTCACCTTGACTTCATCCCCCGGCATCCCTGTTAGGCGTTTCAGCATCCGAGTACCGTCGATAACGGAGCGAGTCCTTTTGAGTGGAAGGCATACAAACCATCCTTAACGGGCTCTTTATTCCATAGGTCAATCAGATACACCGTGGTATCAGGCAGACAGCGCTCTTGCTGGGTATCAATACCTATTCGGTAGCGCATCATGGCGTAGGTACCTACCAAGGCCATGATTAACGCAAGAACAGTCAACCGGATGAGATATGGCCGCCAAGGCATTCTTTTACGGAGTATCTGCATGAGACACCTCCTTTGAGACTACTGGCACAAATACGGAATCATCAGCACCCACCACCGCTTGGGCATCCAATACGATAAAACCGGCTGCTTTTAACTTTTCAATTTACTGATTGGTCTGAAGCAACCTGGATTCGATGTCTTGTTCGCTGGCATTGGGCCCCAGTGACAACACCACCTCCCCAAAATCCACGACCGCAATAGGCGTACTTAACGCCAACTGGCTGTGGATGGGTTCGAGTGTTTTCATTAAGAGCCAGCTGCTCATTAAACCGCTACCAGCAATAGACAAAGTAATAGAGGCCATAAATGGCCAAAGCGTGGACTTATTCATAGCCTCGTTCCTTCAACAACTGAGAAATGGCATCAGCAACAGAAAGGCCTTTGCACGTTAACTGCTTAATCGCGTTTACATCTTCTGCACGGGATGAGTACAACAGCTTGTGAAACGGATCGACGATGAGGCGGCCAATCCCGGTGCCCATCTCGGTAATAAAGAAAATTTCTGAATAGACACCCGTGACGGTATGAACGGTTTTCAGGTACTCATAACCGCCTTCACCTAATGGCAAACGACCTTCTTTTTTGAGCGCGTTGATGGTTTCGGCTTTTTGACCAAGCAGGTACATATTGGCCGAGTTTTCAGCGATGGCTTTACCTGTAGGGCTGTCATACAAATCGTTGACCGACTGCGTTACCGTTACAGCACTGCCGCCATATTTTCGAAATCGCCGGTAACCCGTCTCGATGAACTTACCGACATCACCTTGAGTCAGCAGATCCCAAGCTTCGTCAATGAACACAATCTTGCGACGATCACGCTCACCTAAGTACATCTCTTGTTGGATTTGATAGATAAGCTGAAGCAACACCAGTTGTTGTAGGTGCTTGCGCCCCTTGAGCTCTTCTAACTCCAAAACGGTGAAACGGTTTTTGAAGCGAATATTGTTGTGGCCATTAAAGAAGCGGCCATATTCGCCCTGTGTCGTAAACGGATAGAGCTGCTCACCCACGTCCTGCACACGTCGGTCTTCATGATTTTTTAAAGCCTCTGCCACATCATCAACCAACATGGCACGACCTTTTTTCTCCCACAGTTCACGGGTCTGACGTTTTAGGTTGGCCATCTGAAAATCGGTTAATGACTGCGTAGGTGCGGGCATTGCGGCCAATAACCCAACCAGTACATCCGCTTCTTCGTCATAGTCCTCAACGATTTCAAACGGATTTAAGCAAATACCACTGTCCCGCCCGAACTGTAAGAATTCTCCGTCATAAACTTCACACAGTTTTTCATAAGAGCGGCCAACATCAATCACCCAGCATTGCCCGCCTTCAGATAAGTAGGAAGAGATGATTTCGTTCACCAGGAAAGACTTGCCCGATCCTGATTGCGCCGCGATGCAACAGTTGTAATTACTGCCCGAGTCATAAAGGGACACACTCATGATCTGGCCATTACGGGAAACAAAGTTAATCACTGGCGTGCCTGTACCTTTCCAATCTGCAAACAAAGGCAACAGAGGGATCACATGCCGTGTCGCCATGGTCTTGAATCGAAACAAGTCGTTCATCACCTGGCGGTCAGCACCAAATGGCAAGGCATTCAGGAAAATGGGCAAACAGAAGTACTTGTCTTCCATAAGCTCAAATCCGAGTTCTTTGAAATAAGTTCGAGCATTTGAAACAGAGCTGATCGACGCTTCTTCCGTTGGTGAAAACAGCGTCAAAGTCATATTTGCCCGAATAGGACGATCACCTTCTTGCAAGGCTTCAAAAAGAACATCAAATCCCTTTTTCTTGGCTGCAAGCACCGGCACAAACTTGAGCATCGGGCCATAGGCCTGATTGACCGCCCATTGACGTTTCGTCTCTAAACGAGATCGCATCGCCTCAGCTGAAGGAAAGTGAATGATGACATTCAGCAAAAAGCTTCCGCGTAAACCGCGACTGCCCGTCATCATATCGCCCGCAAAACTTGCGGCATGACCAAACCAGATCCGCTCAGGCAAGCGTTTAAACGATAAGGTTTTAACTCGGTAATCACCCAGCATCAGACCTTGGCTATCCACTTTGATAGCCCGGTCATAATCCAACACTTGCTCCCGAAGTGGTTTATCTGCCTCACTGCGGATTGGTGATGGATTACGCCAGGAAGCATCTTTTCCCCAGTTAAGCTGCGCACTTAATGCCGCGAGCCAGTTTCGGTCAGTCATCTCAGTGACGCGAAAACCAACCGTTGCCAACGCCTGAGAGAAAGAAGCCCGAAGCGCGGATGCTCGACTCAACTCACGCTCCGTCGGTATAGGACTTTCCAAAGGCAATTTGCAGGTGACGATCAGTTGAAAGTTGCGTACCTGAGTCTGAGTCGATTCTTCTATCGGTTGAACCGTGCCCCCATTGAGGAAATCCGCACGTTTGCGTATCGACGCCCTGAGCAATGGATCGGATTGACGATGCCGTAAGCCCATCATGCGCTGAAGGTCGGTTTGAATATCAGGCGAGGCGTACAGGCCAAATTGCAGCAAAGTGTCTTTTGGCCAGTCGTTGTTGAGTAGAACATTAACCCTGTCTGCAACAGACTCATCACCACCGGGCAATGGGTCACATAGAAAAGCAAAGCCAACACTCTGGTCTTCCATGAAAAATAGTTGCTCATCGTCTGAATAGGCCAATACTGGCAACAGCTCTGAAGCGCGTTGCCCTGAATACAGAGAGGCTTTCATTAACGCCCCTCCAACCAAGCAGAAAGATCATAAGGACGGCCTCGGCTGATGCGGCCATCATTGGCGACAATGAAAGGCACACCTTGAATGCCCAGAATTTGAGCCGTCACCAAAGTACGCTGCATTGGCTCCAAGTTGCAGGCATCATCCTGTTCCAGGTTACCAATCCGGCCATTCAGCAATGCATCGGTGGCCGCTTTCTTGTCACGCGCACAGCCAAGCTGGCGAACCTGACGCTCTGAATCAGGACCAAGCACTGGCACAGGGAGTATTTGGAAGGTGTATTCTTTGGTTAGCGGTAAAGCTTGTTTCAAAAGCTCATGGCAGTGCGGGCATCGTGGGTCAACAAAGACCACCACTTTCTTTTTGCCTTCGCCCAGCGTCAGTGGGTTCAAATCATCCATTTTTAAGCCAAGACGACTTAAGTCCAGCGTGTTACCCGCTTCACGAATTTCTTCAAGGCTGGTAAGCGGCTTTTTCGACCAGGCATCATAGAGCGTGCCATCAATGACGAACCGGCCACTGTCTGACATAAAAACAATACGGCCATTGCTTTCGACCGCTTTCATACCCGTGACAGGTAAAGAAACCATGCCGTCAATTTTGCCAACGGGCGACACTTCAGACACAGGTTCAGCTTGAACCAATGGAGACAGCGCAAGCGCCAGAATAATTGGAGATAGTTTTCGCATGAGGAGTCCTCGTTAATGTAAATCGAGGCTCCAGTCTATGCAGTTGTTCTATGTGGACTCGGTTAGATAGATTGAAGAATTGGGTGCCTTGCTAGGGTGCCACTTGTTGTTACGCATTATTAGTAAAGGTATAGCTTTCATTCTGGCAGCCTTACAGGCTTCCCCTAAGTCATCTAGTTTATCTAAACCCGCTTTTTCACACTCTGGGTGTTAAAATTCATCACCGTGCAAACTAACCAAGTCCTTTTAACCCCCTCAGAAGTCAAGTTGACAAATTTGACACCCTTTAGTGTCATTATTGCATACTTGCACTCCACAAAGACTAAGTCTATACTTATGACATGTTTAAGTGTCATCCTTGATAACTAGAGGCGTATTGTGAAAAAGGCTGAGGCAATTAAAAAGTTCTTAGAATATGACAAGCGTGGTCGCTGTGTTTTTACTAATTCAGATCTGGCGAAAATCTTTCATCAAGATAATGAACGAGCATTGCGTGCGGGAATTAAACGTTTACAAGACGATGGCTTACTTACCCGAATCATTAATGGTGTGTATTTATACAATTTAGCGCAGTCGAAAGGCAGCGATACGTTGGAGCAAATTGCTAAAACTATTCGACGTGGAGAATATAACTACATTAGCCTGGAGTCTGCACTTTCTGATTTCGGTGTTATTTCGCAAATTCCAGTAGATCGCTTAACGGTTATGACAACGGGGCGTTCCGGTGAATTCAAAACACCTTTGGGTACAATTGAATTTACGCATACGAAACGAGATCCAATCGATATTATAGAAAATACCAGTTTAGTCGGCAGACCACTTAGGTTAGCAACGAAACAAACTGCATACAGAGACTTAAAACGAGTTGGCCGAAATACACATTTAGTAAGCAAGGATGGGCTATATGAAAATTGATCAAGAAAATTTCGCGCTATTGGTGAATAAAGCAATGCAGGTTGAAAATGTATCTCATATGCGTTCAGTGATAGAGAAAGAGCTCTTACACTACGATATTTTATTTGCGCTAGAGAAAGGTGGACTTCTAGACAAGCTAACTTTTCAAGGTGGCACGTCGTTACGACTTTGTTATGGAGGCAATCGTTTCAGCGAAGATCTGGATTTTGCTGGCGGGAAGGATTTCAGCTCAGCAATGTTGGCAGACATGAAACATTGTATAGAAAAGTACATTGGCGAACGATACGGGCTTGAAGTGACAGTAAAAGAACCAAAGGATCTAAAGCAAGATCCTAAATATTCTGAATTGAGCATTGATAAGTGGCAAATAGCGGTAGTGACTTCTCCTGAGAGAAAAGATCTGCCAAAACAAAAAATCAAAGTAGAAGTGGCAAACATTCCAGCCTATACAAGAGAGCCGCAACCTCTTCAAATAAACTACGATTTTTTGCCTGATGGATACAGTGATACGCTAATTCTGACAGAAAGCTTGGATGAGGTCATGGCGGATAAAATCATTTCTTTACCTGCCACTACAAGGTATGTCCGCCACCGAGATATATGGGATTTAGCTTGGTTACAGCAACAAGGCGCGACACTCAATATGGACTTAGTTAAAAACAAGGTGTCAGATTATAAACTTGAGCACTTCAACAAAATGTTGGAAAACTTTCTCGAACGACTTCCTGATATTGTGTCTAGTGAAGCGTTCATTGCAGAAATGAAACGTTTCTTACCAACAGATGTATTTGATAGAACCCTGGCTCAGGATAAGTTTCAAGTTTACCTGCAAAATACTTTGGCGAAACTATTTAAAACTGTGAGTAACGAGTTACTAGGCAACGTTACAAATAATGAATTTAGAATGTAAAAATTGGGTCCACAAAGCAGTGACTTTGTAGACCCAAACCT
>JBHNNM010000056.1:0-11051 GCA_048563625.1 Gammaproteobacteria bacterium
GCGTTTATCCCTTTTGCAAAGAATATGTATCGTCTTATGGTGCTTATTTAGTGTTATTTCATTGACTCTCTGGCCACTCAGTCCCAAAATAGTGGGTGAGATGTTGATACTCATATTACCTGTTGCTTATAAAACTGTCAGAAGCTTTATATTTCAACAGGTTTTGTGAGTATTAGCATCTTTCTTCACTCATCAGAGCGGAGAAGAGCCATTTAATTGTTGGCGTCATAGGCTGGCTGGCCTGGCGAAAATGGAAACTTAAACGAGAACTGGCTTATGAAGAACTTATTGAGGAGCTTGAGTAATGGAAGCAATGATACCCAAACTGTTTATTCTTACCGCTGAAGCCAGTATTGTCCTGCTGTTAATTCTACTGATGGTCTTTATTTTCAGTAGCAAGGCCAAACGCAAGGATGTTAAAGCCGCTAATGAACTGGTCAGGGGCTATGTAAAAAGCAAGGAAGAACGCATTACCGCCATAAAAAACATCCTGTCAAGAATTGGCTTTTCCGGGGATGCTGATGCCTAGGCAGAAAAACTTTATGATGAGGAAAAAGACCTGATTAAGGAGTTTGTTACCCTGTACCTTAAACATGACACTTATCGCCTGCTGGAATATTCTGAAACCGTTGCCGAAGTAAACAACACATTTCTAAAAGTATCCGGCTCTGCACAGGCAGCAGCACCTGAAGCGGTTAATGATGTTTCTGCCGCCGAAGAAAATGCTAACGCCACCATTATGGCTCGAGAATAGGCGGAATTAAATGAAGCCCATCTTAAGGAACTGTCTGAGCTGCGCCTGAAAAACACCGAACTGAATGAACACCTGTTCGAAGCACTGGAAACCGTAACCTCTTTAATGACTGAACACGGTAAAAAAACTGGACAGGAAGTGGAAAGCAATGCCCAGAAAATCCTGGAGGCTATTATTTACCTGCGTGACAACCGACTGGGTAATGAAAAAGATCCATCCGCCATGGCTCCTTCACCGCAGGATGATCATGACAAGATGGATACGCCATGGTCCATTGATCTGGCAGAAAAAGATGCTACCCTGGATGACAGTCCTGCTGTCAACCTGGATATCAGTGATGAACTGGATACTGATCTCGATAAAGCAGACTCTCTGGTTAGCCAAGAGCCAGAGGCAAATGCAGCAGAACCTGAAACGGAACCGGCAACTGAGGATGAAGATCTATGGGCGGATGCTCTGGCTGAACAGGCTAATGCAGACACTCAAAGCGAAGCCCCATCTGAACCGACTGCCGAACAGGCTGAACCAGACAGCGAAGAAGACCCATGGGCAGCAGCACTGGCCGAACAGGCGGCAACTGAAGCTTCCAGTGAAGCGCCGGCTGCTGATACTGAGGAAGAAGATCCCTGGGCTGCGGCACTGGCTGAACAGGAGCAGGCAGAAAAAAAATAAACCATGCCAAACCCCAATACTACTCCAGCCGGAACACTATACTGGCACGATTATGAAACCTTTGGAACCGATGCGCAGCGGGATCGTCCGGCACAGTTTGCCGGTATACGTACCGATGAAGAACTGAATATAATAGGTGAGCCACTGGTTATATACTGCCGGCCGGCTAATGATTTTCTGCCTAATCCCCAGGCCTGCCTGGTCACCGGTATAACACCACAGAATGCCCGCCAGCAGGGACTGATTGAAGCAGAATTTATCCGTCGTATTCAAAAAGAAATGGCGCAGCCCAATACCTGTACCACCGGTTATAACAATATCCGTTTTGATGACGAGTTTACCCGTAATACCCTGTATCGTAATTTCTATGACCCTTATGCCAGAGAATGGCAAAACGGTAATTCACGCTGGGATATTCTGGATTTACTCAGAGTAACCCATGCCCTGCGTCCTGAAGGTATTACCTGGCCCAAACGCGATGACGGACAGACCAGTTTCAGACTGGAAAAACTCACTGAAGCCAACCATATCAGTCACGAATCCGCACACGATGCGCTATCCGATGTGATTGCCACTATTGAAGTGGCCAAACTGGTTAAAAACACTCAGCCAAGGCTGTATCAGTATGTTTATGAGCATCGTTTCAAATACCGTATTCAGGAACTTTTTGACCGTTATAAACAGACACCGCTGATACATATCAGCGGTATGTACCCGGCACAAAAGGGTCATATCGGCATTGTGATCTCGGTAGCCGTTGATGCCCGTAACAAAAATGCCGTTATTGTTTATGAACTGGATCATGATCCTGAAGCATTACTCAAAATGGATGCCAAGCAGATAAAGTATTTTACCTTTACATCTAAGGATGATCTGGCTGAAGGAGAACAGCGGCTGCCGCTGAAAACCATTCATATCAATAAGTGTCCCGTTGTGGTTCCACTGAACACCCTGACCCCGGAAGCTATTAAACAATGGCAGATTGATTTGCCCGTATGCAAAAAAAATCTTGAGACTCTGTTAAGCGATCAAAGCCTCTCAGAACGAATACAAAGTGCTTTTCAGACCGAGTATACAGATACATCAAATGATCCGGACTTACAATTGTATTCCGGCGGATTTTTCTCTCCGGACGATCAGGTGGGCATGCAGCAGATCAGACAAAGCAGTATTGATGAACTGGACAGTCTGCAGTTTAACTTTGACGATCCCCGCCTGGATGAAATGTTTTTTCGTTATCGCTGTCGTAATTATCCAGACACTTTATTATTAAATGAATTACAACGCTGGGATGAATATCGTATCCAGCGCATGACGGCCCCTGAGGGCAGTGCTTCAATAAAGCTGGATCAATATCGGCAGGAACTTGAAGAATTAAAAAAACAGTATGCTGATAATGATAATGTGATGTCGATCCTTGATCAGCTGCAGCAATATCCGGCTGAAATTGGACTTTAAAAGCCCCCTCACCCTAACTCTCTCCCAGAGGGAGAGGGAACAAATGGATAAACACAAATATAGCCATGTCTTGCACTGAAAGTTTTAATGAGATAGAAATTATTTATGCTGACGACTATCTTGTAGTTGTTAATAAACCCACCCTGCTGCTTTCAGTCCCGGGTCGTGGTGAGGATAAACAGGATTGCCTGATCAGCCGTCTGGCCGTTAAATTTCCTTCCATTCTTACTGTGCACCGGCTTGACTGGGAAACCTCCGGTCTGACTGTGCTGGCTCTGAATAAAGACATTCACCGACAGTTAAGCCGGCAGTTTCAGGAACGGGAAGTAAACAAGGAATACATTGCGGTGGTTTATGGGCATCCCGAGCATGATCAGGGCGAAATTAATCTGCCACTGCGCTGTGACTGGGAGAACCGTCCCCGTCAGATAGTGGACCCTGTTCAGGGAAAAGCCTCTCAGACTTTCTGGCAATGCCTGGAACGTTTATCCGATCGCAGCCGGATTTTATTAAAACCGGTGACTGGACGCTCTCATCAGTTAAGAGTGCATTTACAGCAACTGGGCCACCCGATTCTGGGCGCTCCTCTCTATGCTCATCCCAAGGCACTTAATATGGCAGAACGATTATTATTACATGCCAGCCAACTGGAATTTAAGCACCCTGCAAATGGAGAAATGATTAAGTTCTGTTCTCCTGTCCCTTTTTGAATCATTAAGACAGCTCTTTCCTCAATAAAAACCCAGTATTTGTATACAGAATTTTTATAGGGCATTTATTTTAGCTTTGCACCGTTGCAGTTCATAAATGACTAATATAGATTGATCAAACTTCGACCACCTTTTATGGATAAAGTTCATAATCAATAGCTTATTTTCCATCTCACCAGCAAAAAACCAAATGGCATAATTATTGCTAACCTGTAGGATAAACGTATTAATTCAATCCCCTTACCACAAGAATGAGGTATTTTTTAAATGAAAATAAACTCCCTGAGGACAATAAGAAAGCTTGCCCTAGGCGCATCTTTCCTGCTATTTGCATTGTCCATTCCCCTGCATGCTCTGGCGGCTGAAACCACAGCCACCGCTACTGCGCCCAAAGAAGAAGATACTTTTAAAATAAACATGGGCCTGAAGCGCCTGAGTAATGAAAGTAAAACCTGTGCATCCTGCCACAAGGAAAAAACTCCAGCTATTTATGCTCAGTGGGGTAATTCCAAGCATTTTGGTGCTAATGTTGGTTGTTATGAATGTCATAAGGCTGAAAAATCCGATAAAGATGCCATTATGCATAAGGATTTTGTTATCTCTCCCCTGGTTTCCCCCAAGGATTGTGGCGAGTGTCACAAGCAGGAAGTTAAAGAATTTGATGCCAGCCATCATGCTTCTGCCGGTAATATCCTCGGTTCTCTGGATAATGTTCTGGCTGAAGTGGTTGAAGGCAGCCCAACCCTAAATGGTACTTCACCAGTTACTACCATTGGTTGCGGCGGTTGTCATGGTACTATTGTACGTGTTAATTCAGACGGTACTCTGGATCCATCCAGCTGGCCTAATACCGGTGTTGGCCGTATTAACCCTGACGGTTCCAAAGGTTCCTGCTCTGCCTGTCACCTGCGTCATAACTTTGATTCCGAACAGGCTCGTCATCCTGATAACTGCGGACGTTGTCACCTCGGTCCTGACCACCCACAAAAAGAAATCTATGAAGAATCTGCCCATGGTGTCGCTTTCCGCGCTCATAAAGATAGGATGAACATGGATTCTGCCAAGTGGGTTGTAGGTGAAGACTATACTGCTGCACCTACCTGTGCCACCTGTCATATGTCAGCCACACCAGACCTGCCAGTCACTCATGATATCGGCGCCCGTATCTCCTGGAACCTGAGAGCACCTATCTCTACCAAGATTGATGCCAAGGCCATCAAGCAGGGCAAGAAGGTCAAGCCATGGCTGGAACGTCGTAAGGACATGAAGAACGTCTGTCAAAACTGTCACGCCACCAGCACTGTGGATAACCACTTCCAGCAACTAGATGCATTTGTTGAAAACTATAACAACAAGTTTGCTATTCCAACCCGCAACCTGATCCAGAAGATGCTGCAAACCGGCCTGCTGGACAAGACCAAGTTCAACGAAGAAGTAGAATGGGAATGGTTCCTGTTATGGCATCACGAAGGTCGTCGCGCCCGTCACGGTGCGGCTATGTTTGCACCTGATTATGCGCACTGGGAAGGCATGTTTGTAATGGCAGAACGCTTCTATCATAAAATTGTTCCGTCCATTAAGGATCGCATTAAGGAAGCACGAGAAGAAGGTAATATCAAGGGTGCAGATGAAGTTGAAAAACTGCTTAATGAAACTCTTGAGTCACCACTGCATCGCTGGTATCTGGGTAAAAAGCCACCCAAATTCTGGCGTCCCATTGATGACGACAACCATGGTTTTAAAGTCAGCAAAAGCAACCCTACCGGTAAAAAGGTAGATGATAAAGCTAAATAAACCATAACTCCCTTCTATCTGGTGTAATCACTCTTCCCTGCCTCTTGCGGGGAAGAGCTTATTAAAAAACCTCGAGGGGTCTTTTAATAAGCTCTTTTTTAAGCAGACTATTTTTAACTTTTGTTACAGCAGTAAACTCAACTATTATACATATGCGAATTTCAAAACTTGTTCCCGCAGTCATTGGCCTGATTGCAATTTTAACCAGTATTAGCAGTCTCCAGGCTAAATCCTTTCCGGATTCCGAATGTACCGAATGTCATAATGAAAAAGGCTTCAGTGTACCTCTGGGAGAACACGGTGAACTGGGCAAACAAGAACTGTACACCGACTACGATTTTTTTAAGGGCAGTGTACATGGACAACTGCAATGTACCGACTGCCATAATGATATTGAAAAAGTCCCCCATCGTAAGGACGGCCTGGGTTCTGTAGACTGTATCAGCTGCCATGAAAAACTTGACGATAAAGGTTCTCTGGCCGCTAAACGCAGAAATTCCCTGTTTGGCGGTTCACCACCAAGACGTATTGTGGTTTATACCAAGGAATACCAGTTATCCGCTCATAATGACAAAAGTGTTAAAAATAACGCCACCTGTGCCACCTGCCATACCGCTCACTATGTCTATCCTTCTGATGACAAGCGTTCCAGTGTCTATCGTCTGAAGTCACCGGAACTGTGTGGTTCCTGTCATGAAAAAGCTCTTAAGGAATATCGTCAGTCCATGCATGGGGCCGCTTTAAAAACCCCATGGAAGGGAGATTCCGCAACCTGTGCAGATTGTCATTCGGCTCACCAGATCAGTGATCTTTCCAAATTACCGGCTCACCGAGTGATTACCGAAGGCTGTGGTGAATGCCATGTTGACGAGCTGGATGGTTATATGTCCAGCCCGCACGGTCAGCTGGCCTGGCATGGCGATAAAAAAGCACCCCGTTGTGTAGACTGTCATGAAGGCCATACTATTACTCACGTTGATGATCCCCGTTCTCCGGTTAACCCGGCCAATAAGGTTAAAACCTGCCAGGAATGCCATAAAAAGGCTAATGAGAATTTTGCCAAATACAACCCGCACGGTACCACTAATAATTTCGAAAAATATCCTGAATTATGGATCATTGCCAAGGGCATGGGTTTTCTGATTATTCTGGTACTGCTGTTTTTCTACCTGCATTCTGTTTTATGGTTCTGGCGTGAGAAAAAAGAACGCCCGGTTATTTATCAGCGCAGTGATTCACGCAGTTATCCCATTCGTATCAAGCCGGTGAAAAAACACAGCGGTATCTATTTCCAGCGTTTCCCTTGGTACTGGCGTATTAACCACTGGATGCTGGCTCTGTCCCTGATGTTCCTGGTCTTTACCGGTATGGTGGTTATGTATCCTAATACCCACTGGGCCATGACTCTGGTTCCTCTGCTGGGCGGTATGGGTACACTTAATAATCTGCATCACTGGGCCGGTCTGATCTTTATACTGGCGATATTTGGCCATGCCGGTATTGTGCTGTATAAGATCTTCACCAGTAAGGAAAAGTTTGACTGGTTCGGTCCAAACTCTCTATTACCACGCAAGAAAGACTGGGAAGATATGAAAGGCCAGTTCCGCTGGTATTTCGGCAAAGGACCACAGCCCCGTTTTGACCGCTGGACTTACTGGGAAAAGTTTGACTACTGGGCCGTTTACTGGGGTGCCTTTGTTATTGGTACTTCCGGTATTCTGTTATGGTTTGCAGAAGATATCGGCCAGTATATCCTCGGCTGGATCTTTAATGTCGCCACTATTGCCCATGGTCTGGAAGCTTTCCTGGCAGTACTGACCCTGTTTGTGGTGCACTTCTTTAACAACCATTTCAGGCCTGCCAAGTTCCCTCTGGATACCGTCATGTTTACCGGTGTCTGGGATCTGGAAGAACTGAAAGAAGAACGTCCTGAAGAATATGAACGCCTGAAGGCTACCGGTGAACTGGACAAACTGATAGTTAAAGGCCCATCAAAAAGATGGAATATTATTTCCCATATATTGGGCTTTACCCTGCTGGGTATTGGCCTGATACTACTGATTATGGTAGTGGACGGGTATATTGATCATGGCCTGTTTTAAATCCTGCCCATGACAATAAGCAATTTATTGCGGGCAGGATGCCCGCACTCCCAGTTGTCTATTAAAGTCTAAAAACCCTTTGCGCATTCTGCGTACTTTTTTCCCTGACCTGTTCTTCATCCTGCTCCATAAATCCCGCCAGACTTTTTATAATATGTGGCAGATACTTTGGTTCATTTCGTTTTCGGCTTTTACGCTGTTTTCTGCTTAGCTGATCATCTTCAGGAAAAACCAGATCACCGGGAAACAGATAAGGTGCATCCGTTTCCACCATTAGTCGTTGCAGGGGCAGATATTTAAGGGCTTCCTGTAAGTCCTGACCCCGCCTCTGATCACAGACCCAGCCGGTAATACCGATATACAAATCCTGTTCCAGGTAGCTTTCCATTTCAGCACGGTTACCGGTAAAGCAATGAGATACGGCATCCACCAGTCCGCTACGATATTTTTTTATCAGACGCAGAAAATCTTTATGAGCATCACGCTGATGCAGGAACACCGGCAGCTTTAATTCTACAGCCAGCTCCAGCTGCCTTTCAAAACAGGATGCTCCTGTGGAGTTGAAAAATTACGGTTAAAATCCAGTCCACATTCCCCTACGGCAACTACTTTTTCCTGTTCAAGTAAATCTGTAAGCCGGGCAATACTATTATTATCAAAACTACTGGCATCATGAGGATGGATTCCGGCTGTACAATACAGGTATTGTGGATACTCAGCGCACAGTTGTACGGATTCCTCACTAACACTGACTGAAGTACCCGTGACTATCATGGTATTAACACCGGCTGCTGCAGCCTGCTTAATAACATCCTGCCGGTCTGAAGCAAACTGACGGCTGGTCAGATTAACCCCTATATCAATCATGACTGCTGCCTTCTCATTTAGAATTATTTACTGGTTTAATACATTTAATCAGGTTTACCAGACTATGGATATCATATTGCTCAAGCAGATGGTTAAGTTTTTTAGCCAGCTTTATTTCTTCATCACCCAGGGACGACAGTTGCGTGATGAGAGAACTTAATAGCGGTGGATTATAGTCAATAGCAGCCTGTAACAGCTTATCATAGAAGCTTTTATCTATCTGACATTTACTGAAGTCAATATCGGATATTTCTATATTTTCATTTAACAAAGGAGTTTTATTTTCAAAATCTATCTGCAGGTGTTTTTTCATGCATTCAAATACCGCTTCAAAACGGTAAGGCTTGGCAATATAGTCATCAAATCCGGCCTGATAATATTGACTGTCAGTCTGCTTAATAATGGTTGATGTTACTGCTACACAGACAATTTGATCACCGTAATTCTGTTTTATCTTTCTAACGGCCTCAATACCATTCATTATCGGCATACGGATATCCATAAAAACAATATCCGGTTTACTTTCTACATCAGCCTGTTCTATGAGCTGAAGTGCTTCCTGACCATTAGCCGCCGAACTAACCAGGGCATTAACATCTTCAAGCATATCAACCAGAAGATTACGGCTCAACTCACTATCATCAACCACCAGAGCCTTAACCATATCCGAAGAAGACAGGCGAATAATTTCTGTAATATTATCATGCACAATTTCTATCCCGTCCTAGACGTTTTCCAGTTCCAGGGTAAAAGAGAAGATACTGCCCTTGCCTGTCTCAGATTCAACTTTAATTTCTGAACCCAGTAACTGTAACTGACTACGGGTAATGGCAAGCCCCAGACCAGCCCCCCCTTTATCAGCACCCTGTGGAGCCTGATGAAAACCGGTAAATATAGCTTCTATATTATCCTCTGCTATGCCCAGACCGGTATCAGAAATTTCAAAATAATAGTACTCATTATCAATTCTTTTCACCGTCAGACTGATACTTCCCTGTTCAGTAAACTTAATGGCATTACCAATCAGATTAATTAAAATCTGTCGTAGTTTCTGAGCATCACTGTATACCAGTTGCGTATGACTCAGGCTGAATTCTTCATACCAGTTCAGACCTTTCTCTGTACATTGCTCCTGAAACACTTGGGCAATTCCGGTCAGCAAATGGTACAGATTAAAATTGCTTTTATGCAGCTCCATTTTCCCTGCTTCAATTTTGGAGATATCCAGAATATCATTCAGAACCCCCAGTAAATGATTACCGCTCTGTTCAATAATATGCAGAGATTTTTGCTGTTTCTCACTCAGTTCACTGTCACGACTAAGCAGCTGTGCATAGCCCAGAATAGCATTGAGAGGAGTTCTTATTTCATGTGACATATTAGCCAGAAACAAGGTTTTAGCCTGGTTGGCCTTAAGTGCTTCATCCCGGGCAATTTCCAGGTCAGCAGTGCGCTCTTCAATCAGTTTTTCCAGATGCTCCTAGTTTGAACGAAGCTCTTCATCAATACGGCTTCTTTCGCTTACTTCTTTCATTAATTCATAATTTGCCCGTTTCAGATTCTTTTGTTGTTCAAACAGTTGATCCAGTAATTTATTTAAAAACCGGGCCAGATGCCCAAACTCATCCTGCTAGCTAATGTCCAGACGTAAATCATGCTGTCCTTCCGAAATAAAACGGGTGGCATCCACCATTTTAAGTAACGGCCTGAGCACTAGAAGTCTTAATACCCAGGTTAAAATCAACCCCAGAAGCATTACAATAAAGAGCATGATTAAGATAATATTAGCACGATAGATCTGCATCATATCCCTTACCGGCTGTCGTAATAACAAAAGAGACAGTTCTTGCGATTTTCTGTTTACATAAGTGCCGAAATAATATTTTTTATCTATGGTTGTTTCTGGTTTTTTACAACGGTCGGCACGAATTACAATAGGCTCATAGTCTGATGTCTGTAATTCTATTTTACAGTAAATGGATTTATTGAGTTTCTCCTTTAATTTATTTTTCACCCTGGGAGAATAAATAGAGTTATTCTCAGACAGCAGAATACGGGCACTATTAAGAATAATTTCGGCATCATCTTCAATTGAAACCCGAATATCCTGTTCGATATTATTAATAAATAACAGCGCAATAAAAAAACCAAAATGAATAATAACCCACATTACCACCGCAGTAATTTTTACTGCGATACTATCCTGCCAGTTACGAGTCCAGTCGTCAGTCAATACGGTCTGTTTATTATCCCTGTTTCTGTTTTCGGCCATTATTTAAATCCCAGCCAGTGAAACAATAAACCCATGGGGCAGATATTACTCATGCCCGCCAGCAGCAGCATACTGGCAGTAAACCAGGGAATAATCCAAATGGAAAAATAAACGGTAGCATGAGCACCACGGCCAGAGTCAGCCGTATAGCACGTTCAGCTTCAAAGTTAATCCGGTAACGGGCATGAATCGGCTGCAGGGTATCCAGTTCTGGCTGTTGAGGAATAACTGGCTGCTTTCTTAATTTTGAGACAATTTTTGGTATCCGCCAGTTAGTTATACCTTCAAACAATAATATTCCAATACTGAAGGATCCCCACAAATTTAAACCATTGTGCAGAGGCACATCACGTCCTGGTTCAATTGTGTAAATACTTTTTTCAAATCCTTCATGTAAATTTTATACCGTTTATCATTTATAA
>JBHNNM010000057.1:0-10818 GCA_048563625.1 Gammaproteobacteria bacterium
AGATAGTTCTTGGCATGGTAAGTGTTCTTGTATGTTGATTTTTCACAAAACCATTATACTTGTTTAACAAATACCATGCTGCCTATTTTTTAACCACAAAAGATCAACAGCCCCTAAACTATTCATAAAAGATTGACCATAGCTAAAACATGGTTAAAGCCCAAAAATTACTCATTAAGCTTGAATTTTCTCCCATAACACCCATATATACACTATAATTAAATAACACCTTCAAAACATTTGTAGGAGCCGTTTATTAGCTGCTTACAAATGCACAAAACAAGAGGAACTCCTGAATAATGGAGCAAGAAAAGAATATGTCTGAAGAAATGTCAGAACTCGAAGAAAGTACCCAGATTTATCCTGTGTTGCCGTTGCGCGATGTGGTGGTTTACCCCCATATGGTCATACCTCTGTATGTCGGTCGTGAAAAA
The DNA here is from genome assembly GCA_048563625.1 of Gammaproteobacteria bacterium. GTDB lineage: Bacteria > Pseudomonadota > Gammaproteobacteria > GRL18 > GRL18 > JANELJ01. The sequence goes on from JBHNNM010000057.1 coordinate 435, forward strand.
TCCATTAATGCCCTTGAAGCAGCTATGGAAGAGGATAAGAAAATTCTGCTGATTGCACAGAAAAATGCATCAGATGATGATCCGCAGCCTGAAGATATTAATAATGTCGGTACCATAGCTTCAATTTTACGTTTATTAAAACTGCCTGACGGAACCGTTAAAGTTCTGGTGGAAGGCGATGAGCGTGCCCGTATTGAAAATATATTTACTGCCGATGACTATTTCACTGCCCAGGTCAGCGTATTTGAAAATATTCAGCTGGATGAACGTGAAGCCGATGTGTTAACCCGCACTGTCATGAATCAGTTTGATCAGTATGTCAAAATGAATGACAAGGTACCGCCGGAAATTTTATCTTCTTTATCTAGTATAGAAGATCCCAGTTGTCTGGCAGATACCATTGCCGCGCACATGCCGCTAAAAATTGAAGAAAAGCAGGTTATCCTGGAAATTTCTGATGTCCATGAGCGCCTGGAATATCTGCTGGCTCAGATGGAATCAGAAATTGATATTCTGCAGGTTGAAAAGCGAATACGCGGCCGTGTTAAACAGCAGATGGAAAAAAGCCAGCGTGAGTATTACCTCAATGAGCAGATGAAAGCCATTCAGAAGGAACTCAACGATATTGATGATGTACCCAATGAACTGGAAGAGCTGGAAAACAAGATTAAGAATAACGGCCTGTCTGCTGAAGCTAAAAAGAAAGGCCTAGCCGAGCTGAATAAACTCAAAATGATGTCGCCTATGTCCGCAGAAGCTTCTGTGGTGCGTAATTATCTTGAATGGCTGACTAATGTGCCCTGGAAAAAACGTTCCAAGGTACGCCATGACCTGGCTAAGGCTGAAGCCATTTTAGAAGAAGATCATTACGGTCTGGAAAAGGTCAAGGAACGTATCCTTGAATACCTCGCAGTTCAGCAGCGTATGAAAAAACTCAAGGGACCTATCCTGTGTCTGGTTGGACCTCCGGGTGTGGGTAAAACCTCATTGGGTCAGTCTATTGCTCGTGCGACTAATCGTAAATTTACCCGTATGTCTCTGGGCGGTGTGCGTGATGAGGCTGAAATTCGCGGTCACAGAAGAACTTATATCGGTTCCATGCCGGGCAAGATCATTCAGAATATGGCCAAGGTCGGGGTTAAAAATCCGTTCTTCCTGCTGGATGAAATTGACAAGATGGCTATGGATATGCGCGGTGATCCATCCTCAGCACTCCTGGAAGTCCTGGATCCGGAGCAGAATAATACCTTTAATGATCACTATATGGAAGTGGATTACGATCTGTCCGAGGTTATGTTTATTGCCACCTCCAACAGTATGAATATTCCGGGGCCACTGCTTGATCGTATGGAAGTGATCCGTATTCCGGGTTATACGGAAGATGAAAAACTGAACATTGTTTCACGTTATCTGATACCCAAGCAGATGAAAAATAACGGTTTGAAAGAAACTGAACTGAGCATCAGTGAAGGGGCTATCAGGGATATTATCCGCTATTACACCCGTGAAGCCGGGGTACGTAGTATTGAGCGTGAAATTGCCAAGATTGCCCGCAAGGTGGTTAAGGAAATTCTGCTGGATAAGAAAGTTAAAAAAGTATCGGTTACCAGCCGTAATATTGAAAAATACCTGGGTGTTAAACGCTTCCGCTACGGCAGTGTGGAACAGGAAAACCAGGTTGGCCAGGTAACAGGCCTTGCATGGACTGAAGTCGGCGGTGAAATTCTTACCATTGAAACCGCAGTTATGCCCGGTAAAGGTAAAAACAGTGTTACCGGTCAGTTAGGTGGTGTGATGAAAGAGTCCATTCAGGCTGCACTGACGGTGGTACGCAGTCGTTCTGATATGCTGGGTATTGATCATGAAGTGTACGAGAATAAGGATATTCATATTCACGTTCCTGAAGGCGCTATTCCAAAGGATGGCCCCAGTGCCGGTATCGGCATGTGTACCGCGATTGTATCTGCCCTGACCGAAATACCGGTTAAAGCCAATGTTGCGATGACAGGCGAGATTACACTGCGTGGTGAGGTCTTACCTATTGGTGGTCTGAAAGAGAAGCTTCTGGCGGCTCTGAGAAGCGGAATAAAGACCATTATTATTCCGGAAGAAAACCGTAAGGATCTGGTTGAACTGCCTAAAAACATCGTATCAAAACTGGAAATTATACCGGTTCAGTGGATCGATGAGGTCTTTCAGATTGCTCTTGAACATATGCCTGAGCCGCTTTCCGAAAAAAAAGCGGCTTCAACAACCGCAAAAGTGTCTACCCGCAAAAAAAATGCGGCAATTCGAGCACATTAACAGGGCATTGAAGGTGCAAAACAGGCTGTTATCAGGAAGCCTGTAGACACGGGAAAAATATAAAAATACCGGAATTAATATCCCGGTATTTTTTTGTCTGAAATTTATAAAATACTGAGAAAGAGAAGCTAACATTGTGTTTTTAAAAATTATTATTTAAATTTTGAAAACAATCTGTAGCAAGGCCTGAACAAAGCTTTTATGTTTAATTCAAGAAATTTTAAATTAATTACAAATTTAGCTAGATTTTAACAATAAATTTTGCTTCAATGTCCAAGTATGCGTTGTAACACAACGTCTAAGTTAATTTATAATAATTTTTTTTCGTATTATCTATAATCTGACTGTTCAGTTTTTAGCTAACAAAAAATCCGACAAATATCAATAATCATATGCATATCCATTTTACTGGAATTCATTTATTGAGACCTGTTATTTAGTTTGTTGTAAAAAAACTTTCTGTCATTTCGTGGGTAAACAGAAAGGGGACCATTTGTGAACAAATCCGAACTTATTAACGCTATTGCTGAAAACGCTGATCTGTCAAAAGCTTCTGCTGGTCGTGCATTAGATGCCACCATTAAAGCTATTACAGATTCTCTTGCTAGCAATGAACCAGTCACCTTGATTGGCTTTGGAACTTTTGAAGTTAGAGAAAGAGCGGCCCGTACAGGTCGTAATCCTCGCACTGGCGAAACTATTCAGATTAAAGCGGCAAAAAATCCTGCATTTAAAGCTGGTAAAGCTTTAAAAGACGCGGTAAACTAAGCCAGATTTTTTTGCAGCTATTGCTTTAAACACTGAGATATAAAGCTTAATAAAAACTTTTATTCTGTGTATTTAAAATTTTTCTACAGAAAAACAATAGCTGCAATAATTTGCGGGTGATTAGCTCAGCTGGTCAGAGCACCGCCCTTACAAGGCGGGGGTCATAAGTTCGAATCTTATATCACCCACCAACTACTCTCGATGAGAAAAAGCTACTACTCTCGACGAGAAAAAGACTTGACGAGAAACTAAAACTCTACGAGATATAGAGAAAACCAGAAACCCTTTACTTAATGAGTAAAATTTTTGGAATGAATTCAGGAGCGGTAGTTCAGCTGGTTAGAATACCTGCCTGTCACGCAGGGGGTCGCGGGTTCGAGTCCCGTCCGTTCCGCCATATTAAGGAAGCGCGTTTTTGACGCGCTTTTTTTTTGAAACTTTTTTGAAACCAATATTTACACGACTGAGATAAATATATGCTATTACACAGTATCAGAGAAAAGGCGACAGGATGGTTTGCCTGGGTAATTGTTATTCTGATTTCCATCCCTTTCGCACTATGGGGCATTAATAGTTATATTACGCCTGATTCCAATCCGTCTGTTGCACATGTCGGTGATTACAAAATTACCGTATCTGAGTTTCAAAATGCTGTTCAAAATGAATCACAAAAATTACAGGGTAAAGTAGAAAGCAGTTTAATCAAGCAATTAGTGCTGGAAAAACTGATTAATAATCGAGCCCTGATCAATTATCTGACAGAAAAAGGTTTTACCATATCCAAAGCGCAGATTGACGAATATATTCGTAACGATCCTACCTTCCAGCTTGACGGCAAATTCTCAACAGACTTATACAATCGTTATTTGCCCAGTGCGTATAGCAAGTCTAATTACCGCAGCAATGTGGCAACCCAGTTATTACTGCAGCAATTTGCTCAGGGTATTAACCAGTCAGCCATTGTGTCTGAGCAGGAAGTTAAGCGGGTTATTCAGTTGATAAAACAGAAAAGAGACATTTCCTATGCGATTCTTAAGGCAGATACTTTTAAGGACAGTGTAGAAATCAGCGATGAAGAAATAAAAAATTATTATCAGAACTTTAAACAGCAGTTTGAAAATCCCGAGAAAATCAAACTAGCTTATCTTGAAATATCCAGAGGGGATATTGCCAAAGATGTTGAAGTAACAGAAGAACAGATAGAAAAATACTATCACGATAACCTGGCTAAATATACTCAGCCTGAACGTCGAAAAGCCAGCCATATTCTGTTTACTGTAGCTACTGATGCTGATGAAGCAACTAAAGCCCAGGTAAAAAAAGAAGCGCAGGAAGTTCTGGATAAAATTAAAAATGGCGCTGATTTTGCTGAAATGGCCAAACAATATTCCAAAGATCCCGGTTCGGCTGATAAAGGCGGTGACCTGGGCTTTTTCGGTACCGGAGAAATGGTGCCGGCTTTTGAAAAGGCTGCGTTTGCACTTAAACCCGGCGAAGTCAGTGAACTGGTAGAATCACCCTTTGGTTTCCATATTATCAAGTTAAGTGAAGTACAGGGCGGTGAATCTAAACCACTGGAAGAAGTAAAAGATCAGATTGTGGCTGACCTGCAGTTTGAAAAAGCAGAAAACAGTTATTTTGAAAAAGCCGAAACTATGCAGACACTGGCTTTTGAACAGCCCGATTCTCTTGAACCGGTAGCCGCTGAACTTAATTTAAAAATTAAGGAAAGTGATTTAATCAGTCAGCAGGGTGAAGAAGGTATTTTTGCCAACCCCAAATTACTTAATGCTGCTTTTAGCGAAAGTGTACTTGAAGAAGGTAATAATAGTGATCTGATTGAACTGGATGATGATCATGTTGCCGTGATCAGAGTGGTTGAACGAATTCCTGCCAATATCAAACCGCTGGAAGAAGTAAAAGAACTGATTAAAACGCATCTACAGCAACAGCAGGTTTCTACCAAAGCCCAGGAAAAGGCCGCAGAAATAATTAAGCAGTTGAATAGCGATAAAACCATGGAAGACATTGCCCAAGCTAATTCTCTAAAACTCGAAACGGCAGGTTATGTTGATCGTCAGGCCGCTAATGTACCCGGGGCTATCCTTAATAAAGCTTTTACCATGCCCAGAGATGTCAAGTACGGCAGTACTAAAATGATTAATGGTGATGTGGCCATTGTTGCAGTGGATGCGGTCAAGGACGGTGACACTGATGACAAGGTGCTTTTTGAAGACATTAAAAAGGCTTTGCTGCAAAATAAGGGTAACCTTGAAACTGCTTTATCTACTTTACAGATCCGTTCTGAGTCCGAGATAAAGATTAATGCCAAGACTCTGACTGAAGAAGAGCTGTAAACTTTTAATTTAAAAGGAGTGTCCGGTGAAGCTTAAACTGCATTGGCAGATTTTAATTGCTCTTGTTTTATCAGTTTTTGCCGGACTGCTTGCCGGGCCGGATGCTGCTCTGTTCGGTGTTACTTATGACAGTATGTTCGAGTTTGTCGGAAAGTTATTCCTGCAGGCTCTAATGATGCTTATTGTCCCCCTTATCATGTCTTCTATTATTATGGGGATTGCCGGCATTGGCGGTGAAGAAGATCTGGGTCGGATGGGTATTAAAACCCTGCTTTATTATACGGCCACCAGTTTTATTGCTATTACCATTGGCCTGCTTGTTGTTAATCTTATTCAGCCCGGCTATATAGACGGTCAGCCAGCACGAGACTTAATTGGTTTACAGCAGGTTCCCGAATCAACTCTGGCCAAGGTGGAAGGTAAGGGTGTCGGGGATGTGGCGGATATTTTTCTGCGTATTATTCCCTCCAATGTTCTGGCTGCAGCCCATAATGGTCAGATGCTTGGACTGATTTTTTTCAGTCTGATGTTTGGTTTTTTTATGACCCGTATTTCGGAAGGCCCGGCAAAAGCCCTGAAAAACATCTGGCAGGGTGTATTTGAAACCATGATGGTCATGACCGACTTTATTATGAAGTTTGCCCCCATAGGGGTATTCGGTCTGGTGGCTCATGTTATTGCCAGTATTGGTTCTGATAATATTGCTCACCTGTTTGGCTCCCTGGCCATGTTTATGCTCAGTGTACTGCTGGCCCTGGCCATCCATGTATTTGTCATCATGCCCATCATTCTTTATTCCGTTGGTCGGGTAAATCCCTGGCGTCATATTCGGGCCATGTCCCCGGCCATGCTGACCGCATTTTCCACAGCATCTTCCAGCGCTACCTTACCCGTTACCATGGAGTGTGTTGAAAAAAATGCCGGCGTTTCCAACCGTACCTCCAGTTTTGTCCTGCCTCTGGGTGCAACCGTCAATATGGACGGCACAGCACTGTATGAATGCGTCGCCGCCATGTTTATTGCCCAGGCCTATGGTATTGAACTCAGTTTTATGACTCAGTTTACCGTGGTTATGGTCGCTCTGCTGACTTCTATCGGAGTAGCCGGTATTCCCGCGGCCAGCCTGGTCGCTATAACCATTATTATGACGGCTATTGGTCTGCCGCTGGAAGGCATTGGCCTGATCCTGGCGGTAGACAGAATTCTGGATATGTTCAGAACTTCGGTCAATATTTTCAGTGACTCCTGCGGTGCGGTAGTGATTGCAAAAATACAAGGGGAAACGGGAATACTGGAAAAATAGACCGGTTTCCTAATAACCCGTAGTGAGTAGTAAAGCTTTATCATTTAGGTCCTCTTCATACTGAACAATTACTTAATAATCATCTGAAACTTACAGATAATATAAATGATAGTAGAAAGTGCAAAACCAACCGTTTTGATTGTTGATGATATGCCGGAAAATATTGATATTTTGCGCGGTATTCTCAAGGATGACTATAAATAGAAAATTGCAACGGATGGTCACAAAGTTTTGCAAATTGCCAGAGACCATCAGCCGGATATTATTTTACTGGATATTATGATGCCGGAAATCTCAGGCTATGAAGTTTGCCAGCAACTTAAGCAGGATCCTGCCACACAGCTTATTCCGGTTGTTTTTATAACAGCCAAAACTACAGCGGAAGATGAGCAGCGCGGTTTTGAGCTGGGAGCTGTGGACTATATTCAGAAACCTTTTAATTCATCCATTGTTGAAGCCAGGGTTTGGGCTCATGTATTGAACTCTGGTCAGACCAAACAACTTTATCAGGATAATCTTCGACTCAAACAGCAGAATAAAGGTGGGTTTCAGGTTTTGTCTGAACGTGATATCCATAACCTGGTAATCATGGGCGAAACTGACACCGTCGAATTTAAATCCACCCTGAGGGTTAATCTGCACACAGGCAAAACCGATAAAAAAATGGAAAATGCCTGTCTGAAAACCGTGGCTGCTTTTTTAAACACTAATGGAGGTATTTTACTGGTTGGTGTAGATGATGATGGTAATGTCCTGGATCTTGAAGTTGACAATTTCGTCAATGAGGACAAGCAATTATTGCACTTTAATAATCTGGTTAAGTCTTATCTTGGTGTTGAATATTCGCAATTCATTCGAGCTAATATGGAAGATTTCAATGACAAAAGAATTATTTTAATACAGGTTCTGCCGTCACCCCGCCCGGTATTTTTTACCAGAGATAATGATGAGATATTTTATATTCGAGCCGGAAATGCGACCCAGCAACTTAAACCCAGCGAAGTATTAGCCTATCTCGAACAACGATCAGAAACCAGCTAAACAGGAACGAGAATTTTTCATCAGAGGCCAAAACCGTGAACAGCACATCAATTGAGCTACATAATATAGCCGTTCAGAAAGAAAGCCGTAAGATTATGCTGGGTTTTGCAGTCGGTATTGTGCTGCTGGTCAGTGTAGGGCTGACGGGCTGGTATAGTATGACTTCTCTGTTTAAGTCTCTTGAGCGTCATGAAACGGCAGGGCAACTGGTTCTGCTTCTGGATCGTGCACGTTTATATGAATTAATTTTCACCCGTGATAACACACAGGAGTCTGTTGACAAAACAAAAGATTTAATCCGGCAGGAGCTGGCTATTATCAGAGAATTTCATGCCAATAATCCCGATGATCATACCCAGACGGCTGATCTGGAACGCCTAGTAAAAGCTTATCAGAAAGGCTTTGAGCAGAATGTTAAATTAACCAGAAAAAGTATTGAAGCTCGCAACCTTATGGTTATCGCTGCCAGGAAAGCCTCCTCCAGTGCAGAAGCCATACAGGGCTTACAGGAAAAATATATCGAGAAAGATAAAGCATCCGTTAAAAAATTCCGTAAAGAAATGAAGGACATTTTTGATAATGCTGCTTTATCCTATGATCTGGTTGTACGTGCCAAAAATACCCGTAATTATGAAAAGAAATACCTCTTATCCAGGAATATCAGAGATCTGGAACTGGCATCAAGTGAAATTAAGCGAATGCTGCAAATCACTGAAACCTTATTAGAGCGTATTAAAAACAGTCAGAGCCTAGCCTATCTGGAAAAAATCAGACGTTCATTAACTCAATACCTGCCGGCTATGGATGACCTTAAAAAACATCATGATGATAATAACAGGCTGACCCTGTCACATCCTTCGATTGTAAAACTGGATCGAATGGCCTTTGATTTTACTGAATCTGCTCAGGCTCTACAGCGTAATGAAAAACATCTGTTTGATAATATTCAGCGTTCAATTTCTGACCTGCAGGATTTAATGGAGCGTCGCCTGGACTTATCTGAAGAAGTCGGCGACCTGATGAAGGGCGTTAGTGAAGCTCGTCAATCTGATCGCGACTATGCTCTTGCAAGAACACCAGAAGCCAGAAATGTTTATGAATATCGTGTCCTGAATTTTCTTGAAGCTTCCCTGTTAAAAGCTCAGAAAATTACCAGCATGCTGATAGAGGAAGATGAAAAGGAAGTCTTTAAGATGGTCTTACCGAATATTAAAGCCTATTATGATAATTTTATTCAGGTTGTCAGTATTACCAAAGAAGCCGATAAGGTGGCAAAAAATATGGTCAATGCTGCACGGATGACCGATAAACTATTAAGCTCTGTCAGAGAAACCCGGTTTAATGAAATGCAGGAAGCAAGAGGGCTTTCAACTTATGCAGCAGTAGGTGGGGTTGTTTTTATAGCGGCCATTATCCTGCTGGCCATAATAATCAGGCGTTCACAAACCGCCTTGCTGGTTCTGGCCGAAAATCTTCAAGCCGCGCGGAATGAAGCCGAGCATGCTAATCAGGCGAAGTCTGATTTTCTTGCCAATATGAGTCATGAAATTCGCACGCCGATGAATGCCATTATTGGCTTAAGTTATCTGGCATTACAAACCGATCTTTCACCTAAACAACGTGATTATATTCAGAAGGTGCATTATTCGGCAGAATCCTTACTTGGGATAATTAATGATATTCTGGATTTTTCCAAAATTGAAGCCGGCAAACTGGAAATTGAAAAAATACCTTTTGATCTGCATGAGGTATTAAATAATCTGGCTGGTATTATCGGCACTAAAGCGGCGGAAAAGGGCATTGAGCTGATTGTTGATGTTCAACCAGACCTGGTACATTATCTTATTGGTGACCCCTTACATCTTGGACAGGTTTTAATCAATTTAGCTAATAATGCAGTTAAGTTTACTGAATCCGGTTCAGTCACCATTGAAGTTCGTGAAAGTGAAAATACAACTTCTCACAAAAACAGAGCTAAAGATAAGCAGTCTGTTATGCTTATGTTTTCTGTTAAAGATACGGGTATCGGTCTGCCAAAAGAGCAGATAGCTAAATTATTTCAGTCATTTTCTCAGGCTGATACCTCAACGACCCGTAAGTATGGTGGAACAGGCCTTGGGTTGACCATCAGTAAAAAACTGACCCAGCTTATGAATGGTGATATCGGGGTTGAAAGTGAACCCGGTAAAGGCAGTAATTTTTATTTTACCGCGGTATTTGAAAAAGGTTCTGAACAACCGGTCCATAAGACAGTTCCAGAAACACTGGATGGACTTAATGTACTGGTTGTTGATGATAATGCTATTACCCGTAACATACTGAGTAACTATTTAAAGTCCTTTAAATTTAATGTGACCACTGTTCATAACGGTGAAGAAGCCATTCTTCAACTTGAAAAAGCCGGGAATCACTACGAACTGATTTTAATGGACTGGAGGATGCCCGGTATGGATGGTATCGAAACAGCGAAACGGATCCGTGCGAATAAAAAAATGACAGTGTAAATTAAACTGTGTATCCGCTCTTATTTAAATATAAGGAGCCAACTGCTCCTCAAACTCGATTATAAATCGATACATTGCTGCTTTCCAATTTCTGATGGGCATTGTCC
>JBHNNM010000058.1:0-10595 GCA_048563625.1 Gammaproteobacteria bacterium
TTAATAAGAAAAAGAGCCAGAGGGATTCGGGATACCGAATATTTTAAACTAAAAATCAGGCAAACCTCCATTCCTGATGAGCAGAGCATGTTCTATTTTGGACAAAATCTCACTCATTAAGGCGGAGAACAACCCCTTTGCGTTTGTGCAAAACATGACCTTCCTCAGGCAGCCATTGCTGACTGGTAGTGACTCTGTCCGACTCATTGGCTATTTTATCTTCCGTGACATCAACCAGTACCACTCTTTTTAAGGTGGTATTATCCGCACATTTGTCACGCAGTCGGCGCCACTGGCTGATATCCATCCTGTACCACCAGCAGTTTTATGGCGGCATCTTCCAGGATATAGGCAATATTATCCGGGCGGTCTTCAAGGTATAAGGGGACAACCACCATACCCAGTCCAAGAGCAGCCTGATCCACCGCCACCCATTCCTTGCTGTTTTTCATTAGGATACCAACCCGGTCACCGCTTTCCAGATCTTCCCCCAGCATGGCCATTTCATTCCAGGTGGTTTCTTCCCAGCTTTTAGTGGCTTTGTGGTATTGAATATAGGCAACCTCATCAGCAGAACGGGAAGTACGTTCGTAAAAAAGCCCGTCCAGTGTTTCGGCTTCTTCAATTGTTATCATTGCTTTGGAGTTTGCAGTGGCCATATATTCGGGCTTCCTGATGGGTGATTAAGATTCTAAATATGAAATATCCATATTTCATTGTTTTGGGTGTAAAATATAGCATATTTCATGTTTATAGTAAGCCGTATAGTGTATTTAAAACGGCGCTTTAAAGGAGTTATTTTGAATATTATTTTAAATGGTGAACCCCGCACAGTAGCGGAAAACTGTACTGTGCAGCAATTACTGGCTGATATGGATATAGTCGGTAAGCGTCTGGCGGTTGAGGTGAATGAAGAGATTGTTCCCAAAAGCCGTCACGACAGTTTTGTGTTCAGTGAAGGTGACAAGGTGGAAATTGTGCATGCGATTGGCGGTGGCTAAGAGTATTGGACAGTGAATATTAAATTCGGGATAATGTCTCTCTTTTGGAATTTTAGATTATTAACAAATTCAGGATAAATAATGCAAGATGATACATTAATTATAGCGGGTAAAGCATACAGCTCCCGTTTGCTGGTCGGAACCGGTAAGTACAAGGATATGGATGAGACACGCGAAGCCATTGAAACCAGTGGTGCTGAAATTGTTACGGTGGCTATTCGTCGTACCAATATCGGGCAGAATCCTGATGAGCCAAATCTTCTGGATGTTATTTCACCAGACAAATACACCATTTTACCTAATACGGCTGGTTGCTATACGGCAAAAGACGCTGTGCGTACCTGTCAGCTGGCACGGGAATTAGTGGACGGGCATGACCTGGTTAAGCTTGAAGTGCTGGGTGATCAGAAAACCTTATACCCCAATATGGTGGATACTATTGAAGCAGCAGAACTATTGATTAAAGACGGCTTCAAGGTCATGGTGTACACCAGTGATGATCCTATTATAGCCAAACGCATGGAAGAAATGGGCTGTGTGGCGGTTATGCCTCTGGCCGGCCTGATTGGTTCCGGCCTGGGGATCTGTAATCCGCATAATATCCGCCTGATCATTGAAAATGCCGAGGTGCCTATTCTGGTGGATGCTGGTGTGGGTACGGCATCAGATGCCGCCATTGCCATGGAGCTGGGCTGTGATGCGGTGTTAATGAATACCGCCATTGCCGGAGCTAAAAATCCGGTACTGATGGCATCGGCCATGAAAAAAGCTATTGAAGCTGGTCGTGAAGCCTTTCTGGCCGGACGGATGCCGAAAAAAGCCTATGCCAGTGCATCCTCCCCAATTGACGGCACGTTTTTTTAATTGCGGATAAATACGGATTGATACTCTGGCTGTAGAACATCCCCGCACCATTAAAAGCTATGTGGTTCGTTCCGGGCGCATGACGCCCGGACAGGAAAAAGCCTACCAGGAAAACTGGTCACAATATGGTGTAGAGGCTGACGGTCGGATGCTGGATTTTCAGCAGCTCTATGGCCGGGATTCGCCGGTTATTCTGGAAATCGGTTTTGGTATGGGGGACTCCCTGTTTGAAATGGCCGTAAATAATCCGCATAACGATTACCTGGGTATTGAAGTACATAAACCGGGAGTAGGCCGGTTGCTGGGTAATATTAAAAAGCAAGCACTTACTAACCTGAAAGTCATGAAGTCTGATGCCATTGAGGTGTTAAGCAAACAGATCCCCGATGAAAGTTTAAGTGCAGTGTATCTGTTTTTTCCCGATCCCTGGCATAAAACCCGGCACCACAAACGGCGTATTGTGCAGGATGATTTTATCCAGCTGGTGCGCCGTAAATTGCAGCCCGGCGGCCACCTTCATATGGCAACGGACTGGCAGAATTATGCCGAACATATGCTGGAACATATGAAAAGGGCCGAAGGTTTTGAAAATTCATCACCCGATGGAACCTATATTCCCCGCCCGGACTATCGTCCGATCACCAAGTTTGAACGGCGAGGCGAGCGCCTGAGACATGGTGTCTGGGATATATTATTTACTAAAACTGCAGCACCATTGATCTGATACCGGCAACATGGATTATTCTGGCCGATTTTTTATTGCTCCCGATATTGTTTCTGGCTTTTTATACCTTTCCAAAACAATGGTTCAGTCGCCATTACAATATCTTTTTTGCCACCTGCGTAGTATTAATGCTGCTCTGGTCCATGAAGGCCGGCATTCATACCGGAATGGAATACCATTATCTAGGGGCAACCCTGCTGACTCTGATGTTCGGCTGGCAACTGGCGGTGCTAGGGGTAATGATTGAGGTCGGTGTTCTGGTGATCCGGGATATAATCGAGTGGCAGGTATTTGCAGCCAATGTGTTTTTAATGGGCATAATCCCCATTACCATTGCCGCTGCTGTTTATATCGCCTCAATGGTCATGGTAGCCAGCAGCACCTATAGCTATGCCTTCGTCACCTATGAATACACCCCTATATCTTCCTGATGATCTACCCCGAAGCCTTCCTGACCGGCCTCGCCATGATTATCCTGATTGTAAACCACCCCCAATGGGTCCGCTCCTTCGACGACAATAAATACCCCTATGGAAGCAAGGATTAAAAGTATTACCCACTCCTGCCCATCTGGGAGTGCGGGCAAAAGTGCTATACTCTTTCTTAAAGCTGGTTAGCGTTCAGCGTTCAGAAAGAGCCAGAGCAAAATTATTTATCTTTAAATTTGTGCAAAATATTTTAAAAATTTACTTGACTGAAGAAAAAGCAATTTTACAATTTTCGCTGAACGCTGAACGCTAAATCTAGCTTCAAACCGCCCAAAATGGCATAATACCCCCATGTTTTCTTCAGCATCATTACCGTTATTTTTTACAGGAATTTATATTATGGCAATTGTCGAGTTTGATCAGGAGCTTATTAAGCGTTACGACAAGGCGGGACCGCGTTATACCTCCTATCCAACGGCAGTACAGTTCAGTGAAGACTACACGGTAGAAACCTATAAGGCTTTTGCTGAAAAATCCAATCACTCCGCTAAGGCACTGTCGCTTTATTTTCATATTCCTTTTTGCGATACCGTCTGTTTCTACTGCGGCTGCAACAAGGTGGTCACCAAGGACCGCTCCAAAGCGGCGCCGTATCTGGAACGGGTGCATAAAGAAATAGCCATGCAGGCTGAATTATTTGATCCGGCACGTAAGGTGAATCAGCTGCACTGGGGCGGTGGTACGCCGACTTTTATCAGCCATAATGAAATGCGCCAGTTAATGGCGGTAACCCGCAAGCATTTTAATCTGCATGATGACGATTCCGGGGAATACTCCATAGAAATTGATCCGCGGGAAGTCAGCCGGGATAGTATCGCCCTGTTAAGAGAGCTGGGCTTTAACCGCATGAGCCTGGGGGTTCAGGACTTTAACCCTGCGGTACAGAAAGCTGTTAACCGTATTCAGAGCCGTGAACAGACCATGGCGGCACTGACGGCAGCGCGGGAAGAAAACTTCAAGTCCATCAGTGTAGATCTGATTTACGGCCTACCGCTGCAGACGGTAGAGAGCTTTGATAAAACCCTGGATGAACTGATAGAAATTAGTCCTGACCGGGTATCTGTTTTTAACTATGCCCATTTACCGGAGCGCTTTAAGCCTCAGCGCCGTATTAATGTGGAAGATCTGCCCCCGGCTTCCGCCAAGCTGGAAATTTTCAAGCATTGTATGACCAAACTGACTGATGCCGGTTATGTCTATATCGGTATGGATCATTTTGCCAAACCGGAAGATAAGCTGAGTATTGCCCAGAAAAACGGCGAACTGTACCGTAATTTCCAAGGCTATGCCACTCATGCAGACTGTGATTTAGTGGGTATCGGCATTACTTCCATTGGTACTATTGCCAATAGTTTTGCCCAGAATGTCCGCACTATGGATGAATACTATGCCCGTATAGATGCCGGTGAACTGGCGATATTCCGCGGTGTTGAAATTGATGATGATGATCTGATCCGCCGGGAAGTTATTATGCAGTTAATCTGTCATTTCAAACTGAAGTTTGAAACTATTGAAAAACGTTTCGGCATTGACTTTAAAAACTATTTTGCTAGTGAACTGGAACGTTATCAGGTCATGGTGGATGACGGCCTTATCACCCTAGATGAACAGGGGATTGAGGTTACCGCCAGAGGCCGTTTGCTGATCCGTAATATCTGTATGGTATTTGACCGTTATATTAAACCGGATCAGGAAACCCAGCGTTTTTCCAAACTAATCTAAGAGCAGAAATTTTATTATCATCTATACTTCCCCCAGGTATAGGGACAAAATTTTCTGTAACTCACCTGTATCCTGTTTTTGAGACTTCAATTCATTACCAATAAAGCTTGAAAGCAGGTTCTTCAAGACAAAAACTTCAAGATGTTTGAGTTTATATTATGTTGCATAATTAAACAGCTCTTTCCCTGTTATCTATATTAGAAAAAATACTTAATAAATTCTTATTCTGGCCGATATAAACGGGTATAACAATTTATTAAATTTAAATAATTTTAAAAGTGTGGTTGCTATGTTAAATATCAGTATTAAGTCAAAATTATACGGGTTACTTGCCGTTATTATTATTATGTTGATGTCTCTTCTTTTATGACTTACCGGGCAATTATTCCGGTTCTCGATGGCTGGTACTACCTGGATAATGTTGCCAAACGCCAGAGTCTGTTAATGGATATTAAGTCTCAGTTCGGTTATGGAGGTACCATTCATAATTTTAATAATCTGAATAATGCCATTCAGACCTACCTGTCACTGGACGGCATCACGGCTGAAGAACGTCAGGCTTTGTCGGCTATTGAAAGTGTGGCCAGAAACTACCACAGCCAGTCTGAAATTGCCCATAAACTGATTGCGCAGGGTAAAACAGCTCAGGAAGTGTATGCCATTGTTAAAGTTAGTGATAAACCGGCATTTGAAGCCTTTAAAGTTCTGGATAAGGTTTATCAGGAATTAACAGAGAAAGTGTCATCCCGTTTAAGTGATGATATTAATCATACGGTTAATTCCAGTGTCAGGATATCGGTTTTCCTGATTATCCTAGTTTCTATTTCTTTATTATTGATTATTCGGGTTATTACCCAGCGTATTGGCATTATCCGCTCAGAACTTAAAAACATTGAAACCAATAATGATTTGCGTGTGCGTCTGGATACCAGTACTAACGATGAGATCAGTGACCTCTCCTCATCTGTCAATGCTTTGCTGGAACGTTTCAGTGGGATGATTAATGACATAATCAGGGCTTCTGTAGATGTTGGTGTTGAGTCGTCTAATCAGTCTGTTATTGTTGAGCAAACTGTAAAAGGTGTCCATCAGCAGCATAAAAAAATTGAGCTGCTCACTCAGTTAATGAAGAATATGAGTGAAACAGTACAGAATGTTTCCATTAATGCAGAGCAGGCGGTAAGTGCGGCAGAACTGGCTAATAGTGGTATCGATCGCGGTGGTGAGCAGATGAGGCGCCTGATTAACACCATGGGTGATCTGAATAAGCGGATTGAACAGGCCAGTGAAACTATTTCGCTGCTGGAACAGGAAAGCCAGGAGATCAGTAGTGTCCTGGAGGTGATTCATGGGATCTCCGAGCAGACCAATCTGCTGGCGCTCAATGCGGCAATTGAAGCAGCCCGGGCTGGTGAGCAGGGACGGGGTTTTGCGGTAGTTGCCGATGAGGTTCGGGCACTGGCGGCCAGAACTAAAGATTCAACTGACGAAATTCGCAATATGATTGAGCGCCTGCAGGGGCAGGTGGCTTCGGCCGTTAAGGTTATGGATGATAGCCGTAATGATACCGGCAAGAGTTCTGAACAGGCCACGGAAACCGGAAATACACTTAATGAGGTTACTGAGGATATTCAGAAAATGTCCCAGGCAATGGAGCAGATAGCCAGGACATCCGGAGAGCAGTTTAAAGTCTCTATGGAAATGAATGAGCATATTGGAGCCATTCAGGATGAAGCTTTAAATACAGCCAAACTGGCAGATGAAGCCCTAGTTGCAACCGGGCATATTGGACAGAAAACTGAGCTGTTATGTGTTAAAGCAGGACAGTTTAAAATAGATAATACCCAGGGGCAGCTTGAGCAGGCTAAAGCCGCACATCTGCCCTGGAGAAGCAAGCTGATGTCCTACCTCAGTGGTGATGGAAAGCAAGGAACTTAGCTCTCACCGGGATTGTATTCTGGGGCAATGGTATTATACCGATGGGCTGAAAAACTTTTCCCATATTCCGAAGATGAAAGAACTTGAGCCTCCCCATGAAGAAATACACAGAGTGATCCATAACGTGGTGGATTATAAGCAGGCAGGGGATAATGATAAGGCCTTAAAAGAGTTTGAAAAAGTAACCCCCTTGTCCGCTCAGATTGTTGAAATTATTGACCGGATTATTGCTAAGCTTTAAGTTTTAGTTTCAGGTGAATCATTAGTACCGGGTTTTGCTTGTAATCCTTGCGTACTTCCCAGGCGTAAGGGGTAAAACCCAGCTGCTGATAAAATAACAGGGCAGTAGTATTGCGGTTGAAGCAGGAGAGGTGTATTTCTCTGAGTTTTAACTGCTCAAAGCTCAGTTTCAGCATCTGTTTTATTAATAACCCGCCGTAACCTTTCTGGCGTTCTTCTGCCCGGATAATGACATTACCGATAAAGGCCAGTTTTCTATTTTCGACATTATAAAAATTAGCAAAACCAATCAGACGGTCATTTTTAAGCATGGCAGTGGACTGGTGGCGTTCGCTTAGTTGTTTCTGTAGTTGTTTTAGGGTTAAGGGAGAGTGTGCGGAAGGGAAAAAATAAAACAGTTCTTCCTCTGATTGAGGAAAAGACAGCAGCTCAGGCAGATCGTTATGATCGGCAGGGCGAAATGAAATAGTTTCTTTGTTCATAAGCCCGGCTGCCGTTTTATTCAGGTTTTAAGTCTATGCTGCGTAAAGACGGGTCAGTTTATCATGCTGCAGACGTAAAGCCTTGCCGCGATGACTGATCTGGTTTTTTACCGCCGGATCCAGCTGGGCAGATGACATATTGTACTCTGGCACCCAGAACAAAGGATCATAACCAAAACCGTTATCGCCCACCTGTTCTTTCATAATAATACCTTTCCAGGCAGCCTGACAGATAATAGGCGTCGGATCGGCTGCGTGGCGCATATACACCAGGATGCACTGGTAGCGAGCCGTGCGTAAAGCCTCGTCATCTACATCTTTAAGTTCATCCAGCAGTTTAAGGTTATTATTTTTGTCTGTATCACCAGTACCATAATCCTTGCTGCCTTCCAGGGTTGAATAGCGGGCAGAATAAATACCGGGGGCACCGTTAAGATAATCCACTTCAATACCGGAATCATCCGCAATTGCCGGCATACCGGTAATTTCAGCGGCATGTCGGGCTTTAATAATGGCATTTTCAACAAAGGTGGTACCGGTTTCAGGTACATCACCAACACCCAGTTCAGTCTGGGGGATAATATTTAGCCCCAGATCATTAAACATGGTCACAAATTCACGTACCTTGCCCTTATTGCCGCTGGCTAATACAATTTTTTTATCAAGTCCCATAGTTTTCCTGTTGCTTTAAATTAAGCCTGACCATGACTGTCTACAGGTACTGAATTTCCAGGGGCGCTCAAGTACATCCATGTATCGGTTTAGAACTTTTCAAAACTTGTTTTGTAAAAAGTTCTTATCCCAGTGATTTTGAAAACATCCATGTTTTCAAAATCCTGTAAATCCAGTACCTGCAGCCATTCACTCTATATTAATTTAATTTATACTGAGTCGTTACGCCTGATCTTCCAGCGCTTCATTCTGCCTTTCAATTAAATGGGCAATGCCCTTTTTACCCAGTTCCAGCATGGCATTCAGTTCATCGGGCAAAAAGGCATGACCTTCAGCCGTGCCCTGTACTTCAATAAAACCACCGGCTTCATTCATTACAATATTCATATCGGTTTCGGCATTACAGTCTTCGGCATAGTCCAGATCCAGCACCGGCTGGCCCTTGTAGATACCTACAGAAATAGAAGCCACCTGACCATGGAGCGGGTTTTTGCTGATCATCTGTTTTTCCAGCATATAATTCACCGCATCCACCAGTGCCACATAAGCCCCGGTAATGGAAGCCGTGCGGGTACCGCCGTCGGCCTGAATAACATCACAGTCCAGGGTAATGGTGTTTTCTCCTAGGGCTTCCAGATCCACAAGGGCTCTCAGGGAGCGGCCTATCAGGCGCTGAATTTCCATGGTACGGCCGCCCTGTTTGCCCGAAGAAGTTTCACGACGCATTCTGCTGCCGGTGGAGCGGGGCAGCATACCGTATTCGGCGGTAACCCAGCCCTGTCCTTTGCCGCGTAAAAAACCGGGTACTCTGTTTTCAACGGAAGCAGTACACAGCACTTTGGTTTCCCCGCTTTCAATTAACACTGAACCTTCAGCGTGTTTGGTGTAGTTGCGGGTGATTTTGACGTTGCGCTGTTCGTCATTGGCTCGGCCGCTGGGGCGCAGAGTACCATTAGAGCTCATATAAAATTCCTGTATTAAAGTAGTTACTTTCCCATTTAGGGGGAGTAGGATTATAGCATTTCAGGGTAGAAATTGTTACAGGCTTTTACCTAATTTTATTAAATTCTAATAAAAGGATTGGCTTTACCGAACGGTCAACTAACATAAAGATATGTCCAGAGGTCAGCAAACGAAGCAGCGTTTATTGGATAGTGCCCAGCAGTTAATGTATTCACGCAGTTATAGTGATGTCGGGGTGCAGGAGATCTGCAAGGATGCAAAGGTACAGAAAGGCAGTTTTTATCATTTTTTTCCGTCCAAAAGTGCTTTGACGGTAGAGGTGCTGGAACAGCTTAAAATGCAGATGATAGAAAATATTCTATTGCCGGCATTTGCCAAAGATTTAACTCCGGCTAAACGTTTTGAACGTTTTATAGAATATGCGTACCAGTACCAGGTGCAGTTAAAGGAGGAGTACGGCTATGTCTTCGGCTGCCCCATGGGCAATATTGCCCTGGAAATGAGTACTCAGGATGAAACCATCCGTAAAAAAGTAGAACTGTTATTTGAGTCGATATTTGAAGTCTTTATTGATGTACTGGAAGATGCCAGGGCTGCCGGTGAACTGGAAAATAACAGTGATATTAATGAGCTGGCACAGGCGGCCCTGGCCTATGGTGAAGGCGTATTAATGCTGGCCAAAACCAGAAATGATCCGGAACTGATTAAACGACTGTTACCCAAAGTAGCGGATTTAATCGGTCTTAAAAGTACTGCTTAGTCCCTTCTCCCTTTGGGAGAAGGTTAGGATGAGGGAGCTTTTGCTCCTTTTATATTACCCTAAAACTAAACCGACCGGTCATCTTTATGGTTAAAGGTGATCCATAACCTAGAAGTTCGGGCATCCTGCCCGCGACAAACCGTATTAATAAGGAGCAATACCATGCACACAGAAGTACCTGCCAATAATCAATCTGTAGCGAGTAACCTGTTAATTAAACCGGAAGAACTGGACAACTGGTTTCACCAGAAATTTACTGAGGAAATGCAGAAATTTCAGGACAATAAAACCCCTTCCATGACCATTATTGCCACTAAAGGGACCATGGATATGGCCTATCCGCAGTTTATTCTGGCTTCAACGGCTGCCGTTTTAGGCTGGGATGTCTCAGTATTTTTCACCTTTTACGGACTGGAGCTGCTTAAAAAAGATCTGCAGTTAAAAGTAAGCCCCATGGGTAATCCGGCCATGCCGATGAAAATGCCCTTTGGCCCGCAATGGCTGCAGAATATTAATATGAATATTCCCAATGCCTTGGTAACTAGGGGCTGTTGATCTTTTGTGGTTAAAAAATAGGCAGCATGGTATTTGTTAAACAAGTATAATGGTTTTGTGAAAAACCAACATACAAGAACACTTACCATGCCAAGAACTATCTTAACAGATGAACACTGGGAAAAGCTATTAAAATTAATGCTTTATACTGGTCGAGTTTATAATAAACCAGAACATGGAAAGACG
>JBHNNM010000059.1:0-10586 GCA_048563625.1 Gammaproteobacteria bacterium
CGTTCAGCGTTCAGCGTTCAGCGTTCAGCGTTCAGCGTTCAGCGTTCAGCGTTCAGCGTTCAGCGTTCAGCGTTCAGCGTTCAGCGTTCAGCGTTCAGCGTTCAGCGTTCAGCGTTCAGCAAAAAGTTTAAATTCTTTTTTTCTTCAGTCAAGTAAAATATCAAAATATTTTGTACTAACTTAAAGATAAATTCTGTTGCCCTGGCTCTTTCTGAACGCTGAACGCTGCTCTTCTAACCCTGCTCTTCATGATACTGCTTACTATACTCATGCACCGCATTAATAAACACCCCGACCCGTTCCGGGTCAATATGCTGATGAATACCATGACCTAGGTTAAAGACGTGACCATTGCCTTTGCCGTAGCTGGCGAGGACGGTTTTCACTTCTTCTTCAATACGTTCCGGTTTGGCGTACAGGATGCTGGGGTCCATATTGCCCTGTAAGGCGACCTTATCACCAACCATGGCTCTGGCGTCAGCCAGATCCAGTGTCCAGTCCACACCTAATGCATCACAGCCGGTCTGAGCCATCGCTTTCAGCCAGCTGCCGGCGCCTTTGGAAAAGAGTACGACGGGTACTTTTCGGCCTTCATTTTCACGGGTCAGACCTTCCACAATCTGCTGCATATAAGCCAGGGAAAATTCTTTGTAATCTCTTGGCGTTAATACACCGCCCCAGGTATCAAAGATCATCACCGCCTGAGCACCGGCGGCTATCTGGGCGTTAAGGTAGGAGGTTACCGACTGGGCCAGAGTGTCCAGTAATTTATGCATGGTTTGCGGCTCATCAAACATCATGCCTTTGACTTTGCCGAATTCCTTGGTTGAGCCGCCTTCAACCATATAACTGGCCAGTGTCCAGGGGCTGCCGGAAAAACCGATTAAGGGCACTCTACCATTGAGTTCTCTGCGGATGGTGCGTACCGCATCCATAACATACTTTAGCTCCCCTTCCGGATCAGGAATACCTAAAGCATCCACATCGGCCTTGCAGGTAATGGGCTTGTCGAACTTTGGGCCTTCACCCTGGGCGAAACGCAACTGCAGTCCCATGGCATCGGGTATGGTCAGAATATCAGAAAACAGGATGGCTGCGTCCAGAGGATAACGTTCCAGGGGCTGGATAGTCACTTCACAGGCCAGTTCCGGATTCATACATAAATCCATAAAACTGCCAGCTTTTTCTCGGGTCGCACGGTATTCTGGTAAATAACGACCGGCTTGGCGCATCATCCACACAGGAGTCATGTCCACGGGTTCACGTAATAAGGCTTTCAGGAAACGATCGTTTTTTAGTTCAGTCATTAATTCTGCTCCGGCAGATTAAAAAATTAAAGGAGGCCCTCACCCTGCCCTCTCCCAGAGGGAGAGGGTGTAAATGCACGGTCACCCAATACCGTGATAATTTATACATCCAGATAGTCCAGTATACCTTCCGCTGCCTGACGGCCTTCAGAAATAGCGGTAACTACCAGGTCAGAGCCTCTGACCATATCACCGCCGGCAAATATTTTGGGGTTGTTGGTCTGGTAGGTAAATTCCTGTTCTGTCGGGGCAACAACCCGGCCACGCTCATCCAGGGTGACATCATAATCAGCAAACCAAGGTTGTGGATTGGGTCTGAAACCAAAGGCAATCAGTACGGCATCGGCAGGTACCACTTCTTCTGAACCTTCAATGGGTTCAGGACGGCGACGGCCGCGCTCATCCGGTTCACCCAGCTGGGTGGTGATCAGTTTAATACCGGTTACCTTGCCGTTTTCACCGACAATTTCTACCGGCTGACGATTCCACAGGAACTGAACGCCTTCTTCTTTGGCATTCTGAACCTCTTTTTTGGAACCGGGCATATTGGCTTCATCACGGCGGTAGGCACAGAACACCTGATCGGCTTTCTGACGGATAGAGGTACGGGTACAGTCCATAGCCGTATCACCACCGCCAAGTACGACCACTTTTTTACCTTCCATACTGATAAAGTCGGTTTCATAGTTGTAGCAGTTTTTGACATTGGAGATCAGAAAGTCCAGAGCCACATGCACACCGTCTAGATCTTCGCCGGGTATACCTGCGGTCATGGAGGTATAAGTCCCCATGCCCATAAAGACTGCATCATGCTTATCGAGCAAGTCCTGCATGGTGATGTCTTCACCAATAGTGGTATTAAGCACAAACTCGACGCCCATTCCTTCCAGAACTTTACGGCGCTTTTTAACCACACCTTTTTCCAGCTTGAATTCAGGAATACCAAACATCAGCAGGCCGCCGATTTCAGGATGACGGTCATAAACCACCGGCTTAACGCCATTTCGTATCAATACATCAGCACAGCCCAGACCTGCAGGCCCGGCACCAATAACTGCTACAGTTTTAGCGGTATCTTTGACCTCTGAAAGATCCGGACGCCAGCCCTGTTCAAAGGAGGTATCAGTAATATAACGTTCTACAGAGCCAATGGTCACCGCACCAAAGTCACTGTTCAGAGTACAGGCGCCTTCACAGAGACGATCCTGTGGACAGACCCTGCCGCAGATCTCCGGCAGGGAATTGGTTCGGTGGGACAGTTC
Source organism: Gammaproteobacteria bacterium (assembly GCA_048563625.1). GTDB lineage: Bacteria > Pseudomonadota > Gammaproteobacteria > GRL18 > GRL18 > JANELJ01. Next base: position 2,570 of record JBHNNM010000059.1, read on the forward strand.
TGCCGCTTCGATAATCTTGCCTTCTTTAGCCAGACGCAGCCAGTGAGGGATATAGTTATGTACCGGGCAGCGCCATTCACAATATGGGTTACCGCAATCCAGACAGCGATCCGCCTGCTCGGTAGTTCGTTGCAGATCAAAAATTTCGTAAATTTCTTTATATTCAGTGATCCGCTGCTGTGAATCTTTTTTGTTCGGATCTTTTCTGTCAACTTGCAAAAACTGGAATATATTACCCATAATTTTACCTTAAGTAGTATCGCTTGATGCGGCTCACTTGCTGTTCCGCCATCATAAATTTAGTTTCTGTATGTCGATGGTTCTGTTCAGGCCGCTTCAGTGGACAGTGTTTCCAGCAGGCTGTCAATGGAAGCCGCCTTGGGCTTGACCAGCCAGAACTTACCGCTCATATCGGCAAAATTATCCAGAATATGCTGACCCCATTCACTGCCGGTGGTCTGGACAAACTCCTCAATTTTACCCTTCAGATAATGGCGATGAGCTTCCATGGTTTCGTTATTGATGCGGTTAATATCAATTAACTCATGGTTATAACGATCCACAAAGTTATTATGCAGATCCAGCACATAGGCAAACCCACCAGTCATACCGGCACCAAAGTTCAGTCCGGTTTCACCCAGTACGGTAATAACACCGCCGGTCATATATTCACAGCCATGATCACCAATGCCTTCAACAACCGCATGAGCCCCGGAGTTTCTGACCCCGAAACGTTCACCGGCCAGACCGGCCGCCAGTAATTTACCACCGGTAGCACCATAGAGACAGGTATTGCCGATAATAGCGGCTTCATTGGTTTTAAAGCTGGTTCCGCAGGCCGGGAACAGGACAATGCGTCCACCGGCCATGCCTTTACCTACATAGTCATTGGCATCGCCTTCCACTTCCAGATGCAGACCGCCTGCATTCCAGACACCCAGGCTCTGACCGGCAGAGCCTTTCATCTTAACGGTAATGGGGTTTTCACACATACCTAGGTTGCCATAGCGTTTGGCAATTTCACCGGACAGACGAGCACCGATGGAACGATCGGTATTCTGCACCTCATATTCAAAGGTACCGCCAGACTGGCTTTCAATCGCCGGTAGTATATCAGCCACCATTTTCTCTGCCGTTTCACCCTTATCATAAGGCTCATTTTTCGGCTTTATACAGTAGCGGGGCTTGCTGTCATCATCAATGGTTTTTAATAAGGGTGTTAAGTCCAGACGGCTCTGACGTTCGGTCTGACCTTCCAGCATTTCCAGTAAGTCAGTACGACCTATCAGATCTTCCAGCCTGGAGACACCTAAAGAAGCCATCCATTCACGGGTTTCTTGAGCCACAAACTTAAAGTAGTTCATCACCATTTCCACTTTACCGATAAAGTGGTTCATGCGCAGAATATTATTCTGAGTGGCCACCCCCATGGCACAGGTATTAAGGTGACAGATGCGCAGGTATTTACAGCCCATGGCAATCATAGGTGCAGTACCAAAACCAAAGCTTTCTGCCCCTAAAATGGCGGCCTTAACAATATCCAGGCCGGTCTTTAAACCACCATCAGTCTGCAGACGGATTTTACCGCGCAGATCATTGGCACATAAGGCCTGCTGGGTTTCACTCAGACCCAGCTCCCAGGGAGAACCGGCGTATTTAACCGAAGCCAGCGGACTAGCAGCGGTACCGCCGTCATAACCGGAAATGGTAATTAAGTCGGCATAGGCCTTGGCTACACCAGCCGCAATAGTACCCACACCGGGTTCGGAAACCAGTTTAACGGAAACCAGTGCATCAGGATTGACCTGTTTCAGGTCATAGATTAACTGGGATAAATCCTCAATGGAGTAAATATCATGATGCGGTGGTGGTGAAATCAGAGTGACACCTGGCACAGAATAACGCTGGCGGGCAATATTCTCATCCACCTTGTGGCCGGGCAGCTGACCGCCTTCTCCGGGCTTGGCACCTTGGGCGATTTTAATCTGCAGCACTTCAGCATTCACCAGGTAATGGGGTGTGACGCCAAAACGTCCGGAGGCAATCTGCTTGATCTTGGACACTTTTACGGTATTGTAACGGACCGGATCTTCACCGCCTTCACCGGAATTGGAACGGGCGCCCAGACGATTCATAGCTTCTGCCAGGGTTTCATGGGCTTCAGGTGACAGTGCGCCTAAAGACATGGCAGCACTGTCAAAGCGTTTATACAGTGCTTCGGCCGGTTCCACTTCATCTATGGCAATAGACTCAATATCCTCACGCACTTTTAATAAATCACGCAAAGTCGCAATGGGGCGCTTGTTTACCTCATCAGCATATTTTTTATAGGCATTATAATCACCGCTCTGTACTGCCTGTTGCATATACTGAACCACATCAGGATTATAGGCATGGTATTCTCCGCCATGAACATAACGATAAATACCGCCGTGATCATTGTTTTTACGGGGGTTCCAGGCAACCTTGTTGAGGAAGCGCTGGTCACTTTCAAAATCTTCAAAGCCGGCACCGGCCAGGCGGCTGGTGGTGCCCTTAAAACACATTTCGGTGACTTCTTCATCAATACCAATGGCTTCAAATAACTGGGAACCTCGATAACTGGCAATGGTGGAAATGCCCATCTTGGACATTACCTTGTACAGCCCCTTATTAATGCCCTTACGATAGGCCTTGGTTGCCTTACCGATATCACTGTCTTCAATTTCCTTATGGTCTATAAGCTTGGCCAGGGTTTCATAAGCCATATAAGGATAAACCGCAGACGCACCATAGCCTATCAGGGTGGCAAAATGATGGGGATCCCGTGCGGTACCTGTTTTAACAATAATATTAGCAGCGCAGCGCAGACCTCTGGCAATCAGGTGATGGTGTACCGCACCAGTAGCCATTAAAGCATGAATGGTAATTTTGTCCTTAGACAGTGCTTTGTCATTAAGTACAATAATTACCTTGCCGTTTCTAATGGCCTGTTCTGCCTGTTCACAGACATTGGTCAGGGCTGTTTTAAGACTTAACTGAGGATCATAGTTCAGATTGATGATTTCATTGGCATAAGCCGGATCATCAATATTGATCAGATTTTCATACTTGGCACAGGACAGTACAGGTGAATCCACCAGCAGACGGCTGGCATGTTCAGCGGTTTCTTCAAACAGATTCTGTTCTGCCCCCAGACAGGTTTCCAGGGACATGACAATGCTTTCACGAATAGGGTCGATTGGCGGATTAGTGACCTGGGCAAACTGCTGACGGAAATAATCAAAAAAAGGTCTTACCCGACTGGAAAGTACCGCCATAGGGGTGTCATCCCCCATGGAACCCACGGCTTCCGCAGCATTTTCAGCCAGTACCTTAATAACGTATTCTTTTTCTTCATTGGTGATCTGAAACTGTTTTTCATACACCTTAAAGGTTTCATCATCCATACAGCCGACTACAGAAGAGGGCTCAATCAGTTCTGATTTAAGGTACTTGATGCCCTTATTTAACCACTCTTTATATGGCTGGCGGTTTTTAAGATGTTCGTCCACATCATCGGGCAGCATCAGCTCACCGGTATGAGTATCCGCTGCCAGCATCTGGCCGGGCTTAAGACGCCCCTTAGCCACAACATCTGTCTCTGCATAATCATAGACGCCGGTTTCAGAAGCCAGGGTAATGACACAGCCTGAATAAGCAACATCCTTAAGACCGTCCTGGCCATGAGGATTATTGGTAATCACATAACGGGCCGGACGCAGACCGTTTCTGTCCAGAGTACAGGCCGCATAACGGCCGTCAGTCATAACCACACCGGCCGGCCCATCCCAGGCTTCCATATGCATGGAGTTGTATTCATAAAAGGCTTTCAGATCGGCATCCAGATTATCCACATTCTGCCAGGCGGGCGGAATTAACAGGCGCATGGCACGGAAAATATCCATACCGCCGGCCAGCAGTGCTTCGAGCATATTATCCATACTATTGGAATCAGAACCACTCATGGAAACCAGCGGACGAATATCTTCCATATTCGGAATTAAGGGCATTTCAAATTTATGACCGCGAGCCACTGACCAGTTACGATTACCCTGTACGGTATTAATTTCACCATTATGGGCCAGGTAGCGGAACGGCTGAGCCAGACGCCATTGAGGCCATGTATTGGTAGAAAACCGCTGGTGAAATACACACATGCCGGTTGCCATGCGTTCATCGTTTAAGTCTTTATAAAAAACCGGCAGAAATTCCGGCATAACCAGACCTTTATAGGAAACCACCTGAGAACTCATGGACGGAATATAAAACACCTCGTCATTGTCCTGAATGGCTTTTTCCGTACGGCGACGGGCAATGTACAGGTGCCGGTCAAAGGTTGCTGGATCCATGCCTTCGGCTGGATTAATAAAAATGTGTTCGATTTGAGGCAGTGATTTAAGCGCTTCATCACCACAGGCACTTTCATCCACTGGTACTACACGCCAGCCGGCCACCTGCAGGCCATCTGCCTCCAGTTCTTTGTTCAACTGAGTTCTGGCCGTTTCCGCTGCCGCTTTATCCTGACTTAGAAAAACCACGCCCACGGCATAGTTTTCCGCCAGTTCAAAGCCCTGTTCCTGGGCCACAGCACGTATCAGTGCATCAGGCTTCTGTAATAACAAACCACAACCATCACCGGTTTTACCATCGGCAGAAATCGCACCACGATGGGTTAAACGCGCCAGCGCCTTAATGGCCGTATCCACCAGCCAGTGGCTGTTAGCACCATCCATATGGGCAATCAGACCAAAACCGCAATTATCTTTTTCAAATGAAGATTGATAGAGAGTATCTTGCAGCACTTTCGGAGCATTATGCTGAACGTGTGTGTGATGTTGTGTTTCAAATATTGGCATTACAGGCCTCAATTGATAGAAATTGTGAATATTAAAACGTCTCAACCCGCTTTCGAGTCGTATTCTTCTTCCAAGCATTTACCAGAAAAAGCCTTTAGCCGGGTAAATAGCCTTTAACCCGACAAAAAGAAGGTTTATTTCAGCCGTACAGGGTCGAAAGAACCAAATATTATACCCTGTCATAAGGATTTGGTCTAGATATGGAAATGCCGAGAAGAGGGTATCATGGCTGGTATAAGTAACAGAGTACCATCGTTACTTATACGCTTATTGAACTGTCATCATATTGTGGATATCAGAAAAACGTCTGATCCAGGGTTTACTGCCGGAAATTTTGCCTTTCAGTTGCTGTGCAGCCTGTTCTGCTGAAGACTTCTTCGCATAGCTCCCGTAAATAAGAATATATAAGGGCTTACCGTTTTTATGTATTTAAAATACACCGCCTGATCAGCCAGATGATATCTGGAGATATAGGCTTTAATACTGCTTTCATTGCTTAAGGCAACCAGCTGCAGGGTATAATCGTCCGGACTCTGAGTCCATATCCAGGCTTCGTCTTTTGTTTTAGAAACGGCTTTAGAGACAGAACCAGAACTATTTACTGGCACTGAATCAGGTCTGGCTTTAGTGATTTTGGAATTTACTGTAGCAGCGGTCTTTTTATTTTCCGCTAATTGCAATTTAATACTGGCAAATGTTCTTATCCAGGGCTTGGTTTTACGCAATTGCGGATTTAATCCTGAAACTGCCTTTTCTGCCGCCGGTTTTGTTGCAAATGAACCGTAAATCAGGCTGAACCAGGTTTTTCCATCCCTTTGACTGGCAAAACGGGCAATATTACCCTGCAAAGCATATTTCTGAACAAATCGTTCAATCGCCTGCTGTTCGTAGGAGCTGAATAACTGAACAGTATAAGCACTGTCCGGCTGCTGGCTAATCCACGACTCCTGTTTAATTTGAGAGGAAACCGGTGTGCTGGCGATTTTAGTTTTCTGCTTTTCTTTAAGCTGATTTCTTACTGTAAATGAAAAATCGCTTGTTGCCCCGCTTTGAGGCTCTTTTGCCGTTACTTTCCACTTTCTTTCTTGGGTACCTGTTGTAATATACAGACGAACTTCATTGCTGCTGATAAATTTAAACTGCTCAGGCGATAAACTGGATGAAAAATGTTTATTATTTTTATCCCATTTTAATTCTATGACTGTCTTTGGCGTAAACCCCTGTCCTTTAATTGTAATAACCTGACGTTTATTACTGCCTACAACAGGCTCAGGTGCAATGGCTGTTATTGCCATACTAGCAATAAAAGGTTTAACTACATCAAAAACAAGCTCACTGGAGCGCTGCCCTCCAGGGTTTTCTGCAATTACCTGCCAGGTCTGCGTTTCTATACCGGTAGTCAACTGCAGTTTTACTTTATTGCTATTAATATAGTGCCATTGATCCGGTGTCAGATCCGCTGAAAAAGTCTTGCTGTTTTCTCCCCAAGAGACAATGAGTCGGCTGTTCGGCTGAAGCTTACGGCCGAGAATAGTAATAGTCTGACGCTTATTGGAGCCAATAACCGGTTCTGGTTCTACGGATTTAAGTTCTGGAATGCCTGCAGCCGATGAAGGTTCGACCTGCATAGCATTATTCGAATTCTGGGCTGCAGTCTGATCTGATAAGGATTTACTAGCAGCGGTTTCTGCCTTCTGTTGCACTTTCTTCTGCTCTGGTTTTTCAACCAGAAGCGGTTTAGAGGTATCTACTGGTTCAGACAATTCCGGAAGCTGGTTAACTTCCTGTGCAATAGTTTTTTCCTGCATGGGAACTGGAGCATTTAATTCCTTTTTCGTTTCCTTATTTTTAACTGAATCGGCATCAGACTGTGTGGATGAAGCGTTCTGTTCCTCGGTATTATTGACTACCGAATTATCATTTTGTACCGGCAGTTCCAGGGGAAGTAATTCTATTTGTTCTGCTTCAGTCAACTGCTTACTTTGTGTCGAATCTGACGAATGATTAAAAACGCTGAAAATGACAACTACCGCCACTACGACAATAGCAACAACAGCACCGGGGATCATCATGCGGGATAAAACAGAAGCTGGTTGAGGCGGTTCATTTTCTTCAATGGAGCTTAAAAAATCAGGCGCCTCAGAATTATAGCTGTCCTCTTCACTTTCATTAAAATCCCCGTTATGGGAAGCCGGTTCTGTCAGTTTCTCGATTTCATCAAATTTTTCAGTCAGGCGATTTAGCTGTTGTTCGGCCTGCTCAATACGATCATCCTGTATATCAGCTTCCTGCCATAATGCTTCATCCTGTACTGCCACGGACTCTGTTCTACCTGATTTATCCTCGGTAATGTAGTCTGCCGCCTTGCCGCTGGAGGCCAGAAATTTATTAGCATAAAAATCAACTTTTTCCGGTATTCCCTGAGAATCTTTAAAAATACTATCAATAATACGGGGTGTAAAAGGCGATTCCCTATCAAAACCGACAATAGCCAGTTTATGTCTCAAATAACCTGAAACCCCTTCTTTATCCAATGCTTCCAGGTGAGCAATATGAATAGCATCCCGAAAAGGTCTGAGCTCAGATGACTGCAGGCTCTCTGTGATTTCCGTACCGGCAAACAGGACAATTTTAATATAAGGTTCATCATCCTGTTGTTGCTGGGAGAGCTGTAGTAGAAAACGTATGGAATCAACAGAAAGATGGTGGGCATTATCCAGAAACAGCACCGGTTTAAAACCCAGTTGCAGGATATCACTTAACTGATTTTCCAGGGCTTCAAGCAGCTCTTCACCTGATTTTATCTTCCCGCCAAAGGCTTCCAGAATCTCATGGATTAAGGATAAAGTGTCTACCTGTTCATTAACCTGAATTGTTGCAATACGCCAGTTATTATCCAGGCGGTATGCCAGAGTATTTAGTAAGTGTGACTTACCCATACCCTGGGCACCGATAATAACCTGTACATTACTGGAAAACTCTATCTGGTGTTCGGTAGCTTCCAGGATCTGAGCCCGACTTTGATCGGCATAATAATAACGATAATCATTATTTTTTTTAAAAGGATTGTCTTTCAGACCAAGGTTATCCAGGTGCGGCACAGGTTAACTCCATGTAGGGTTAAAAGCGTTCAGCGTTCA
>JBHNNM010000060.1:0-10542 GCA_048563625.1 Gammaproteobacteria bacterium
ACTCGCTATGATAAGCTGGAAAGAAACTATGCCAGTACATTAGCGTTAGGCTGTTGTATGGTGTGGCTTCCTATGTGGAATGGTTAAATTTTGTACACAAAAGATCAACAGCCCCTAATACAAACCAAAGAGGGGGAACAAATGTTCCCCCTCTTCTGGACTTTCCATGGTTAAGAGTTATTTTTTAATAACTTTTGCACCATGTTCTTCCAAGTAGGCCTTAGCTCTCAGACCAATGTCTGCAGCTTTAACCTGATACTGCCAGTGCTGGCCAGCCCAGAGTGTCGCATTCTGCCAGTCACTCTTAGCAGCTGCGGCTTCGGCTTTCTTCTTAGCTTCATCCGCAAAACCTAACTGGTCTGTTGCATCTTCAACCAGTGCCACCACTTCAGGGAAGTCTTTATAATTAGTGCTGGTGATGTAACCAACCACTGAATTAATGACTGCCTGAGTATCGTTATTGGTTTTAACCTGTTTTTCGTAGTCAGCTTTAGTATAAGACTGACCTTCCTTCACACTACCTGCTTTCGCTTTGTAGCCCTTAGGTTTAACTAACAGATAACCTTCCATTTCTAGGTGCAGTGCTGAACAGAATTCAGTACAGTAGTATGGGAATACACCTTCTTTTTCTGCCTTGAAGGTTGCACTGATAGTTGCACCAGGCTCAAGAGACAGGTTCACATTGTGAGCAAAGATAGCAAAACCATGAGTTTCATCTTCTGCACGTTCCAGGTTAGTCAGATGCAGTTCGATAGTATCACCAACTTCTGCTTCAATGGTTTCTGGAGTAATGTGTGAACGGATGGTAGTACCCATTACGACTACACGACAGTTACCATTAGCATCACAAGTACGAGTAGTTTTTTCACGACCCGCACGGGTTTTGAACTTGGAACGCTTGTCTGTACGAGTATTCCAGCCAGACTTGTAGCGAACTGCAGGCTTAAGCTTGTCTGCCTTAATAGCTACAACATAGTGTGGTTCACCCAGAGGAACTGGCATATCATACAGTAACTGCATTTTATCGCCGGAGATATCAATCAACTGATGGTTCTGAGGATGCAGAGGACCAACAGGGTTGAAACGGTCAATAGCCAGCTTGTTCAGAGCAACCAAGTATTTACCATCTGGAGAAACAGAATCACCTTCCATTGTTACCAGGTGACCAATATTATAGTGGATAGAAATCTTATCCAGCACCTTACCAACACAGTAGTCCCACTTGGCGACCATAGAATCAACATACAGAGAAGTATAAACTACGCATGACTTGGAGTCATACTGTGTATGCAGAGGCCCAAGACCTAATTCAACCTGCTTGTGAATCGCATCTTTCATGCCAATAATTGGAATGCCGTAAGCATCTTTGCCTTCAAATTTCTTGTTATCAATTGCTTTTTTGATTTTAGCAAAAGAATACACAGAAGCATGGCTGTCCAGTTTACCGGAAACAATGATGTACTTACCGTCTGGAGAAACATCAACGCCGTGTGGACTCTTAGGCTCAGGGATCAGGAACAGAGCATTGTTCTTGACCATAACATCCATGGGCAGAACATTGTGTCCGTTAATTTTAACGGCTTTACCGGCTTTAACCAGCTCTTCCGCTTTTTTCCAGTTCACTACGTGCAGGAAGTCAGTATCTTTCTGAGAACAGCCCGCTTCATAGGGTGGGCGTCCTTTTTCAATACCACCGACATAACGTTCGGAACAGAAGGAGTTAGTAAAGGACCAGCCATCACTGGCTTTTTTACCAAAGTCAGATAAATCCTGACTGTATGGAGGCGCCATAACAGTAAAGGAGTTTGCAGGGTCTAAACGACCTTCTTTTTTATCAAACTTCCAGTAAGTCATACCACCACGGTATTTATCATTGAACTCTTCTAAAGGCACATAGTTGTTTTCAAATGGAGCCGGGTACTGAGCAGCTTCGATGACATAGTCTGTATTTGGAGAAACAAACGCACCACCATGAGAAGACTTGAATACCGGATTGACAACAATCTGCTTGGTTGCAAAATCATGTAAATCAATTAAAGCAATACGAGGATTGGCTTTGTCATTAATAAACAGGTACTTACCATCATATTCACCATCGGTTTCAGATAAAGCCGGGTGGTGAGTATCACCATAGGTAATATTACCGTTTATCTGGCCCTGTTTCAGAACCGCTTTGGATTCATCATCAAAACCATAACCCTGCCATGGCTCCGGTGTAAATACACCAATGTATTTTAAAATACGCATGGAAGGAATACCGTAGACCATAACCTGCCCACTTTGACCACCGGAGCTGAAAGCCAGATATTCATCACGGCCACCGGTCGGTGTATAAGTTTTTGCTGCGGCCAGCAGATCCTTTTGAGTCAGCCCTCTGGCTTTCATAACATCTTCAAGGGAAGACGCAGAAGCAGTGGATATTGCCCCACAGGCAATACTGACACCAGCCAGCAACGAGACTACGCTCTTGCTTACTTTTTTCATGTTTTGCACCCTTTTTTCTTGTTTAAAAATGTTCTTACTTATGCACATCTTGAGTAAGAATATGACTTAATACTAGCACACCGCTCGTCATATACAACGGTTGGTGTGGCATATGACACACTTTTGCATAAAGAGAAATATAAAGAGATATCCTTCATATAACATTGATCTAAGTCAATCTAGCTGTTTTGTTACAAAAAGAAACGTTTTTTGCTTAAAAAATAGTCAGTTATTTATAACAAATTCTGTTCACTGATAGCTCTGAGTCTGTTTCCACTGTGATCCTTTTAGGTTTATAATTCCTGACATGATTAATACGTTAATGCATACAGTGGAAGAATCTCTGGAACAGGCCCTACAGCAGGTACTGGATACTGATTTTCCGGCTGGCCGCTACCTGACCATTGAAACCAGACTGGACAATCACTTCCCTGTTACACCCGTGGAGGATCTGGAACATTTTTTTATAAACAAACCAGATGATCAGACCTGCCTTCTGGGACTGGGAGAAATGATGAGTATCAGAGCTTCCGGTACTCAGCGTCTGGAAAGCTTAAAAAAGCAGTTTAAGCAATTACTGGACAACTGCCATTATCCTGCTGCATCTGCTCCGCTGGCCTTTATTGCTTTTGCCTTTGATGAAAACGATCCCATGACTGGTGACTGGCAGAATTTACCCAATGCCCTGTTGCAGTTCCCGCGCATACTGATAAAAACCACACCTGCCGGCAAATTTCTGCAGTTTAATATGACTATCCATTCAGCCAGGCAGGAAAATCAGCTTAAAGATGAATTTAAAAGTATAAAAACACTATTAAACCAATACCTGTCATATCAGTCAGCTACTCAACCCGATGTCGTACCTTTAAATACTGAACACCAAACATCAGCAAACAGCAAAATCTATAAAAATAATAATACTACCGAGAACTATCATAGTGCCGTGAGCAATAATAAGCAGGCATGGCAAAAGCTGAGCCAGGCGGCTCTGGATGAAATTCAGAAGGGGCATTTTGATAAACTGGTCACCAGTCGTCAGCAATGGGTTAGGCTTGCACAGGAGGTTTCTCTTGCAAAACTGACAGACAAACTGAGCCGATACTATCCTGCCTGTACGGTTTTGTTATTTTTAAGCAAAGGCACCAGGCTGGTCTGCGCCTCTCCGGAACGACTGATCCATCTACAGGATGCTGTTATTAAAAGCGAGGCCATTGGCGGAACCATTTTAAAAAGCCCGCAGCAGGATGCCAATCCACCCCGCCTGCTACCGACGGATCAGGATAATCCGGAATACCACAAACTGCTTAAAGAACACCGTTTTATTGCCCAGGACATATACCAGCGCCTTGATCCACTCTGCCACAGTCTGAAAATGTCCTGCTCACCTTATTTAATGAAATTGCATAATATGTACCATCTGGAAACGCCCATAGAGGGCGTATTGCAGGAACAATACGATGTCTTTGATATTATCAAAGCCCTGCACCCGACTCCCGCCATTGCCGGTTTCCCGGCACTGCAGGCGCAACAGTGGTTATTAGCCCATGAAGGCTATCAAAGAGGCTGGTATTCCGGTGCTTTCGGCTGGCTTGATGCCCGGATGAATGGTGAACTTTCGGTCATGTTAAGATGCGCCCTGCTCAATAGTGAACAGGCCCATTTATATGCTGGAGCCGGACTGATCAGGGAATCAGATCCTGATATAGAATGGCAGGAAACCGAATTAAAAATGCAGACCATTCTGGAGATGTTATAAGTTGAACGAACAGACCGGCACCTTAAATTACCAGTGGGCTTTCAGTCTGATTCACTATTCTAGTCGGCATAATATCAGTCAGGCGGTCATATCACCGGGTTCACGCTCTACACCACTGGCTCTGGCCTGTGAAAAGCATCCTGCAATTAAAACCTGGATCGACATTGATGAACGCAGTGCGGCGTTCTTTGCCCTAGGCCTGTCTCAGGCCAGCGGACATCCGGTATTGCTGATCTGCACTTCCGGTACGGCGGTCGCCAACTGGCTGCCTGCTGTTATTGAAGCCAGTTATTCCTATACACCGCTGCTCCTGCTCTCTGCAGACCGGCCCGATGAACTACAGAACTGCGACGCAAACCAGACCATTAATCAGGCATTCCTATTCGGTTCCAATGTACGGGTATATATTCCCCTGAAGCATCCGCAACAGAAATTTCTGGATAATGGCTATCTTAAAGAAACCATCGATCTGGCTTATTGTAAAAGCCTCTTTGCCAAACCGGGACCGGTACATATTAATATTCCTTTAAGAGAGCCTTTACTGCCTCAGGAAACTAATACCGAACAATTAAATAAGACTATTGAACAATTGGGACTGGATATTTTAAAGTCAGAACATCCCGCTCTTCCTGATACATCTGCCCCACCACCAGTCAGCCAGTCTACACTGCAAGCAGTTCAGACTCTGCTCGATAATCACCCCGGATTGATAATTTGCGGCCGGTTAAGACCTGAAGAACAGGACAATTTACAGCCTGTTCTATCCTCTCTTGCTGAAAAGCTTAACTGCCCGGTACTGATTGATCCTCTCTCCGGATTACGACTGACGGCAAAACGCATCCGGCTGCTTCTGATGAATTATGATACTTTTCTGGATAAAGCTAATTTTAACGGGCAGTCACCTCAATGGATTATTCACCTGGGTCAGTTTCCCCTGTCTAAAAAACTGCAGCAATACCTGCAGCAGCAGAACTGTCAGCGGATCATAGTCAGTTCCTATGGCGATTGTCTTGATCCTCTGCATACTCAGAAACAAGTGGTCAATACTCTGCCCAAAGCATTTTGTCAGGCTTTACTGCCTTTAGTCACCCGAAATCCAGACAGCCACTGGCTCACACAATGGCAGGATGCAGAACAGCAGGCAGAAAACAGAATTAACCGGGCCTTAAACACTGACCAACTGTTTGAAGGCCATATCATTAATACTCTGCTGCAGGCCATTCCGGTACAGTCATTAATTTTCAGCGGTAATTCCATGGCTATACGGGATTTTGATACCTTTATTAGCCACACTAATAGCGGCGATAAAAACCTCAGGCTCTATGCTAACCGGGGGGCCAGCGGTATTGATGGGAATATTTCCACTTTTGCAGGACTGCTGGCTGCTCATCCCGAACACTATGGTGTAGCAGTGCTGGGTGATCTCAGCTTTTTTCATGATATGAACGGGCTGCTTATGCTCAGACAGCTTCAGAAACAGGGCTATAAAGGCACCATTATCCTGCTCAATAACCACGGCGGGGGAATTTTTAACTATCTGCCGCCCCGCCAACTCAATGAATTTGAAAAATTATGGCAAACGGATATCGCTCTGGAATTCAGGCATTGTGCTGACTTATATCAGCTCAATTATATCCGTATCACTCAGGTATCTGAATTAGAGCAACTGACAGAAACCTTCAGGCAAAACGGTTTCACGCTTATAGAAGTTATCATCGATGCTCAAACTAGTGTAAAATGCCACAATCAAATTTAACTCCTGAATACATGCTTGTGAAGCATCACAAACCGGATAACAAATATGAGCTGGAATACCGTTAGCGACTATAATTTTACCGATATACTCTACGAGCATGGCACAGATGACACCGCCGGTATTGCCAAAATAACCATTAATCGGCCGCAGGTACGCAATGCCTTTAGGCCTGAAACCGTCAGTGATATGATTGAAGCCTTTCATCATGCCCATTACGACAATAGTATCGGGGTGATTATTTTAACCGGTGCCGGCGACCTGGCCTTCTCTTCCGGCGGCGATCAGAAAATCCGCGGTGAGGACGGCGGCTATAAAGATCAACAGGGTATTAACCATCTCAATGTGCTGGAACTGCAACGGCAGATCCGCACCCTGCCCAAACCCATTGTGGCCATGGTGGCCGGTTATGCCATAGGCGGCGGACATGTACTACATTTAATCTGTGATTTAACGATTGCTGCCGATAATGCCCGTTTTGGTCAGACCGGCCCAAAGGTCGGCAGTTTTGATGCCGGTCTGGGTGCCGGTATTATGGCCCGCACTATTGGTCTGAAAAAAGCCAAGGAGATCTGGTTCCTGTGTCGTCAATATGATGCTCAGGCGGCACTGGATATGGGACTGGTCAATACGGTAGTGCCTATTAAAGAACTGGAACAGGAAACCATTAGCTGGTGCCGCGAAATGCTACAGCATTCTCCTACAGCCCTACGGGTTCTTAAATCCGCATTTAATGCCGATACGGATGGTCTGGCCGGTATCCAGGAACTGGCAGGCAATACCACGGCGCTGTTTTATATGACTGAAGAAGGTCAGGAAGGACGCAATGCCTTTGTGGAAAAACGCCCGCCTGATTTCAGCCGTTTTAAACGCCGTCTCTGATTCGTACCATGCCTGGTAAACTGACTATATGGTGGCTGGCCATACGCCCCAAAACTCTGTCCATTTCTGTAACACCGGTATTACTGGGTTCAGCTCTGGCTTGGCATGATCAACAACAGTTTTCCATAAGCATTTTTTTACTGACCCTACTGTCTGCTTTATGTATTCAGATTGGCACCAACCTTTATAATGATGCCGCTGATTTTGAAAAAGGCGCAGACACTCATCAGCGGCTTGGCCCCAGACGTGCTACACAGCAGGGCTGGCTAAGTGCCAGCCAGATTAAGTCCGGCGAACTGCTGAGTTTTATAATAGCCTTTAGCAGCGGTATCTACCTTGCCTGGATTGGCGGCTGGCCGATTATTCTACTGGGCTTAATTTCCATACTCTGCGGTTATGCCTATACAGCCGGTCCAAAGCCCATTGCCTATTCACCCTTTGGCGAATTATTTGTACTGATTTTTTTTGGCCTGGCCGGAGTCGGTGGCAGCTATTATTTACAGACCCTGAATATTAACCTGCCTGTCATTTTAATGGGCAGTACCATCGGCAGTATCGCTGCGGCTATTTTACTGGTTAATAATTACCGTGATCTGGAAGGTGATGAACGGGTCAATAAACTAACCTTGGTACATTACATTGGCAGACCAACCGCCAGAATACTTTATGCCACTATGCTGATTTATTCTTACCTGTTACTGCTGGCTTTAATCAACCGTTATTCTTTACTAATATTACTGCCTTTTTTAAGCCTGCCTCTGGTTTACAGAATAATACGTCAGTTTTACAGTATGGAAATTTCTCCACAGTTAAACCGGATACTCGCACGGACAGCACAATTACAGCTTATCTATACTTTATTACTACTGCCTGCCTTTATCTTTAATACCTAATGTTCATTCAATCTTTACAATCCTTACTGAACCGCTGCAAAACAGATTTTAAACTGGAACACTATCAGTTACAGCCCTACAAAATAAAGCTGTCACAGCCATGGAATACGGCCTCAGACAGTATCCATTATCGCCAGGGTTTTATACTAAAGCTAATCACGGCACAGGGGCTTACGGCCTATGGAGATTGTGCCCCTCTGGCTACTATGGGAACTGAAACCATAGCCGAAGCTCAGCTACAATTAACAAAAACGCTTGATACAGTTAAAGCCATACCAATAGACGAAAGCTGGCAGGATAAACTTGCACACTACCCTGCCAGCCGCTTTGCACTGGAAACAGCCATATTATCTCTGATCAGCCAATACAGAAAACAAAACCTGGCACAATTACTAAACCCTGATGCCAGTAAAAGCATTCTGGTTAATGCCATGCTGGGTGATATAAACCAACAGAACTCAAAAAATATAACTCATATTGAAAAACAGGGCTTTCAATGCCTTAAATTTAAACTAGGTATACAACCAGTTGAACAGGAAGCCAGGCAATTAAAAACCTTATTAATCCGCCTTAAACCAGAGACCAGAATCCGACTTGACTGCAATAAAAGCTGGACGCTTGCACAGAGCCAGTGGTTCCTGGATTTTATTAATAGTGAATTAAAATCTTATATACAACTAATTGACAGTATAGAAGAACCACTTAGAGAATTTAATATTCAGAACTACCGCTTATTACAGAAACAGACATCAATAAGCCTCGCTCTGGATGAATCACTTAATAAGCTTACTGACTTAAAACTATTACCCGTACAACGTATTGTCTTGAAGCCCACTCTGATCGGTGGCATTATAAAAAGCTGGCAGCTGGCACAGATTGCACAGTCGCGTGGAATAGAAGTAGTTATTACCTCTGCCATTGAAACGGCTTACGGACTCTGGCCGATCTGCTATTTAGCTGCCGCAGTTAATAATGGACTGCATCATGGACTGGCCACAGCATACTGGCTGGAAGATACTTTAATTGAAGAACCGGAAATAAAACATGGTCGCATTACTTTATGAAACTAAACTATGCACCCGCATACATGATATTGATGCGGCCGGCGTAGTATTTTATGCCCGTTATTTTTATTTTGCGCATAATGCCTATGAAGACTGGCTGGTCAGCCGACAGTATACTATCTCCAGAATACTGGATTCAGGCCGTATTCTGCCTATTGTCCATACTGAAGCGGATTTTAAAGCACCCATTGCTTTAAATGAAAACATTGTTATTAAACTATTCTTAACTGAAAAAAGAGAACACTCTTTTGCGCTGGAATATCAGTTTTATAATACTCAGGATGAATTAAAAGCAGTGTTACAGACTGTACATGTTTGCCTTGATGTAAATAGCAAAAGCAAAGTTGCCTTACCTGCTGAACTATTTGAGTAAAGCTGTTTTTAACACTCTGCAACTATCTCTCTCTCCCAAGTCTTTTGGCTTTCTAAAGAACAGTCCATAGTAAGCCACAATCAGGTACAGCAGTAATAATGCAATAATTATGGTATAAGGCAGCGGAGTATAAACACCTACTTTAACCAGCATCCAGTAGTGTACCAGCACCAGTATACTAACCAGGTACACTGAACGATGCAGGGTTTTCCAGCGCCGCCCCATCCAGCGTATAACCCGATTAAAAGAGGTCAGAGCCAATAATAAGGTAATCAGGTAGGCCATAAAACCAAATAAAATATACTGTTTTTCCTGTAAGTCTTCCTGCAGAAATTCCCAGTCCCACATAAGGTCAAACTGTAGAAATATCCATAAATGAACACTGGCATAAAAAAAGCAGTACAAGCCAATCATTCTTCTAAGCATAATCATCCAGTTCCAGTCTGATACCCGCTTACCATAAGCAGCATTAACTCGCTGACTGAACCAGGACGTTAAGCGTCGTAAAGGTGTCATGGTTAAGGTAATGCTCAGGAAAATCAGTGACCAGCGCCCTGTTGAACGGGTCATGGTTTCCAGTGGATTAATTCCCAGTTGCTCAACAGAATACAGATAATAAAGATGCACAGCCGGTACCGCTGAAAGTACAAAAAGCAGCCACCAGATGATACGATAGTTTTTTTTCAGCCAGAATGAAACAGAAGTAACTGGCGGCTGATACTCAGAATTCTTTTTCAAGATCCATCCCCTGATAGAGATGTGCTACCTGCTCTGCATAACCGTTATACATTTGAGTACGACGTTTGCTCAGTTCACCAATACGGGTTTCTCTGCGCTGGGTCCAGCGGGGATGCTGGACTTCAGGATTAACATTGGCGTAAAAGCCATATTCTGAAGGTACTGCTTTTTGCCAGCTGGAAACCGGCCTGTGTTCAGACAAACGGATATGGGTAATCGCTTTAATGCTTTTAAAAGCGTATTTCTAAATAGCTGATCCTAAAAGGTGTCCACCCCTATAACCTTTTCTGTTGAATTTCAGAACCAGGAAAGGGGGACACATTATTCATAAATTTCCTAACATCTTCCATCAGACTTTTCATCGTTGAATGTCGATGATTTCTGGTTACGGTATCATGTAACTGTTTCCATAATAACTCTATTCTGTTTACCCAGGGATGATAGACCGGCTGAAATATCAGCTCAAACTTTTTATTATGTGTAGTAGTTCCGACCTGATCTGACAGTCCTCCCGTTTTGAAGGTGTCTGTCAGATTAAACCTGAGCTAAATTTTTTTCAGCCCAGACTGATTTCCCATCAGTTAATGTTTCTATGGGTG